>NZ_JARESS010000079.1:0-25809 GCF_046027915.1 Paraburkholderia sp. RL17-347-BIC-D | reverse complement strand
AATGGCGCTCGGCCTCGGCGACGGCGGCGAACAGAACGCGCCGCTCGGCCGCGCCGTGATCGGCGGCCTCGCGCTCGGCACGGTGTCGACCTTGCTGTTCGTCCCCGTCGTCTACGGGATGGTGCATGCGTGGCTAGACAGACGACGCGCCACCCGCCAGAGCGCCCAGGAAGCCGACCTTGCCGCCCGCACCCATTGATTCCGACGAGAGCCTCCCCATGAACGATTCATCTCTTCCGCCCGAACTCGACGATCGCGCAGCGCAATCGCCCGCCGCCGCGAGATCGACACCGCGCCGGCGTCTGTGGCCACTCGCCCTGACCGGCCTTGCGGCCGCCTTGCTGCTCGCCGGCATCCTGCCGCGTGTCTCCGCGAGCGCCGCACTGACGCAACAGACCCAGGCGCAAAGCGCGCTCAGCGTATCGGTGCTCACGCCGCGCGCCGCGCCGTCCTCGAATGAGTTGCTGTTGCCCGGCGCGGTCACGCCGTTCGCGGAAGCGTCGATCTACGCGCGCACGAGCGGCTATCTGGCGCACTGGACGAGCGACATCGGCGCCCAGGTCAAAAGCGGCCAGACGCTCGCGACGATCGACGCCCCCGACCTCGACGCGCAACTGCGCCAGGCCCGCGCCGACGAAAGCACCGCGCAGGCCAACTACGACTATGCGAAGACCACCGCGCAGCGCTGGCAGGACATGCTGAAAACGCAGTCGGTCGCGCAGCAGGACGCCGATACGAAAACGAGCGACATGGCAGCGCGCCGCGCGATGCTGGCGTCCGCGCAGGCGAACGTCGCGCATCTGGCCGAACTGGTCTCATACGAAAAAATCACCGCGCCGTTCGACGGCGTGATCACCGCCCGCCACGTCGATGTGGGCGCGCTGGTGACGGCGGGCGGCACGCCCGGCACCGCCGGCATGTCGGGCGAGCTGTTTCATATCCAGCAGACCGGCGTGCTGCGGGTCTTCGTGGACGTACCGCAGAACGACGCGCCGTATGTCACGCCGGACACCAGCGTCTATCTGACTGCCCAGCAGTATCCCGGCCGTCACATTGCCGGGCGGGTGGCGCGCAGCACCGGCTCGATCAATCCGGCGAGCCGCACTTTGCGCGTCGAGGTGGACGTCGACAACAAGGACGGGGCGTTGATGCCGGGTGCCTATGTACAGGTGCATCTGGCGTTGCGATCGTCGACGCCCGCGCTCGATTTGCCGGTCAGCGCACTGCTGTTTCGCCCGGATGGCGTGACGGTCGCGGTGGTCGACGGCAACGGCAAGGTGGCGCTGAAGACCGTGCACATCGGCCGCGATTTCGGCACACATGTGGAAATCACCACGGGGCTGGCGGCCACGGATCGCGTGATCGACAGCCCGGGCGATTCGCTGAATGCGGGACAAGCCGTCCAGATCGCACCGGCCACGCATAACTGAGCGCCCGTCATCGTAAGGATGTTTGCCATGCCCTTTATCTTTACTTGCCCTTTGCTGCGGCGCTCGCTGGCCGTGGCGCTGACCGGCGCGCTTGCCGCCTGCTCGACGCTCCCGGCTTACCAGCGGCCCACTGCCGACGTGCCCTCGCAATTCGCGGGCGCCACGCCCGGCTGGGCACAGGCGGCGCCCTCGGACGCCGCGCCGCGCGGGCCCTGGTGGGCGATCTTCGGCGATCCCGTGCTCGACCAGCTCGAAGCGCGCGTCGACGTCTCGAACCAGACCGTCCGCAAGGCCGTCGCGCAAGTCCAGCAGGCGCGCTCGATGGTCGACTATCAGCACGCGGGATTCTTCCCGACCATCACCGCCGGCGCCGCCCAGAATCGCACGCGGACCTCGCAGAACGTCCAGGGACGCTCGCTCGCGGGCAAGACCGTGCCCGACTATTCGGCGGGCGTGTCGGCGAGCTGGGAGCCTGATCTGTTCGGCCGGGTACGCGACGGCGTCACGGGTGCGCAAGCCGATGCGGACGCCAGCGCGGCGGACCTCGAAGCGGTCCGTCTGTCGACGAGCGCAGATCTCGCCGTCGACTATTTCGCGCTCCGCTCCCTGGATACGCAGAAAAAGCTGCTCGACGACAGCGTGCAGGCCTACGCCAATGCATTGAATCTGCTCCAGCAGCAGCTGACGAACGGCGCGATCGACGCCTCCGCGGTCGCTCAGGCCACTACGCAGCTCGAAGCGACACGCACGCAGGACACCGACATCGACGTGACCCGCGCGCAGATGCAGCACGCGATCGCGACCCTGATCGGCGAACCGGCTTCGACCTTTACCCTGCCGCCGAACGGCTCGGCAGTGGCGCCCCCGGCCATTCCGGTCGGCGTGCCCTCGCAGCTGCTCGAACGGCGGCCCGATATCGCCGCTGCCGAACGGCGCGTGGCGGCAGCGAATGCACAGATCGGCGTGGCGCATGCGGCGTTCTTCCCCGATCTGATGTTGTCGGCGAGTGCGGGGCTAGAAAGCACCTTCTTCGCGCCGTGGCTGAGCGCGCCGAGCCTGTTCTGGTCAATCGGCTCGCAACTCGTCGGCACGCTGTTCGACGGCGGCCAGCGCAGCGCCACGCTGCACGGCGCGACCGCGCAATACGACGGCACGGTCGCCGATTACCGGCAGTCGGTGCTGGTGGCGTTCCAGCAGGTCGAGGACAACCTCTCGGCGCTGAATTCGCTCGCGGACGAAGCCGCCAGCCAGCAGCGCGCCACCACGGCCGCGGACCTGTCGCTGCGCCTCACCACCAATCGTTACAACGCGGGCGCGGTCAGCTATCTCGACGTGGTGACCGCGCAGACGATCGCGTTGACAAACGAGCGCACCGCGGATCAGATTGCCGCGCGCCGGCTGGAGTCGAGCGTGTTGTTGATGAAGGCGTTGGGCGGCACGTGGCATGACGTTGGCGCGAACGCAACGGCGGCTGATGTGGCGGCTGCGGCGGTTGCCGCGAAGCCCGGCGCTGAAGTCGGCATTGACCCGGTTGCCGGCAAGCGTGCGATGCGGCCCGTGGGGCAGTCCGACGTGCAGTCCGAAATGCGCTCTGTTACGCAGTCCGTAAGCGGCCGGTGATGGCATCTTGAATCGACGTAGCAGCCTTGGGAGCATCGTGTCCACTTAACGATGAACCGACCCCGGAACGTTGGACACGTTGACGTTAGTGCTGCTTATATTTCATTCTGTA
This sequence comes from Paraburkholderia sp. RL17-347-BIC-D, assembly GCF_046027915.1. Lineage (NCBI taxonomy): Bacteria > Pseudomonadati > Pseudomonadota > Betaproteobacteria > Burkholderiales > Burkholderiaceae > Paraburkholderia > Paraburkholderia sp. RL17-347-BIC-D. Next base: position 22,647 of record NZ_JARESS010000079.1, on the reverse strand, counting down.
TTGGACTGGGCTCAGTCCTCGCAATCTTAGCTTGATTCGATCGTGGTTGTAATAGTGTATGTAGTCTTTGATGCCGGCTTGCAGCTCGTCGAGGTTGCGAAACCTGTTCAGGTAAAGAATTCGGACTTGAGCGTTCCGAAGAAGCTCTCCATCGTAGCGTTATCGAGGCAATTGCCTTTGCGCGACATGCTTTGTTTGATTTTCCGCTGTTTCAGCCGACGGCTATAGACAGGCATCTGGTACTGCCAGCCTTGATCCGAATGCAGGATCGGCTTGTCACGTGGCCCCAGCTTCGCGAAGGCTTTGTTCAGCATCGTGTTGACCATGTCGAATAGCGGGCGTCGTGCCATCTCGTAGGCAATGATTTCGCCGTTGTAGAGGTCGAGGACCGGAGAAAGATAGAGCTTCTGGCCACCGACGTTAAACTCGGTCACATCTGTCACCCACTTCTGGTTGGGACGTGACGCTTCAAATTTTCGCTTCAGCACGTTGGGAGCTATCTTGCCGACGTTCCCTTTGAACGACTTATACTTCTTTGGTCGAATGCACGACTTCAGGGACAACTGGCCCATAAGACGCTGTATCGTTTTGTGGTTGATTCTGTCGCCCTGGCTCCGAACAGCTGCCGTGATTCGACGATACCCATAGCGGCCCTTGTGCTGCTCAAAGAGCGCACGGATGCGGTCCTTCAAGCTCGCATATTTGTCCCCGGCCTGCAGTACCTTCTGCTGGTAATAGAAAGTGCTGCGGGCCAAACCGGCCACCTTAAGGAGATCTGCGAGCGGATAACGCTGCCTTAGCTCAAGCACGATTTGCGCTTTTTCTGCCGCGCTGCTTTCGCATTCGCTTGAACCAAGGCGTTGAGCTTTTTTAGATATTCGCTCTCCATGCGCAGATGCTTCACTTCGGCCAGCAGATCCTCGTGGCTGCGGTCCGCATCCGCAGCCGGCTTCTTTTTCGATATCGGTTTTTTTGGCATTCTGACAGTTGAAGTTGCGGGCCGTGAGCGTCCCTCGGCCAAACTGCCGTCATCATACTGCTGCTCCCACACCCCAATGATGTTGAAATTGCGAACGTTAGAGAGTGCTGCGACCTGACGGAATGAAAGGCCTTCCTTCCGCATCCGTTTCACAACCGCACGTTTGAACTTCACGCTGTAGCGCGCACAGCTCGTTCTTCTTTGCAGACCTTCTTCGCCATGCGCCTGATACGCCGCAATCCACCTGCGAAGTGACGAGACATCCACACGGTGCCGTTCGGCAACCCTTTTCAAACCATCATGCCCGGAGCAATAGTCCTTCGTCGCAGACAGCTTTGTCTTCTCGCTGTATTTCACAAAAATTCCCCCAAAAAACCGTCCAACTTTTAGGGGGCAGTTCACGAATAGGTGGACACGTGAACACTATTGACCAAGATGCACCCTCGGGGCGTCGCAAACGGCGGCGATACACGAATGAATTCAAAGCGGAAGTAGTAGCAGCCTGCCAAGGACCAGGCGTGTCGGTTGCCGCGATCGCGTTGATGCATAAACTGAACGCCAACTTGCTGCGGCGTTGATTGGAGAAAGCCGAGAGCGGCGCAACGACGACGGGCAGTGACGTCGTGGCAATGAAGCCGTCAGCGGCGGCGCCCATATCACCTGCTTTCGTCCCACTTCAACTGAGCGACGCGAATGATCATCAAAGGGAAATTCGCGTCGAGGTGCAGCGCGGCCAACAATCAATCACGGTCAGTTGGCCGACATCAGACGCGGCCCAATGCGCAGCGTGGTTACGCGAGTGGCTGAAATGATCCGCATCGACGAGGCGTGGCTCGCGGTTAACCCGCTGGACATGCGAGCGGGTTTCGATACGGTACTCGCGCGCGTGGTCGCCGTGTTTGATGCGGCGCATCCGAACCACGCCTATCTCTTCACCAACCGTCGGGCCAACCGCATGAAGGTGCTCGTACACGACGGAATCGGAATCTGGCTGGCAGCACGACGGCTGAACCAGGGACAGTTCGTCTGGCCGCAGCCCGGTACCGATACGCGTCGGGCGATCACGCAGGAGCAACTGGCCGGACTCCTGCTCGGATTGCCGTGGCAACGCATTGGTCAAGACGGCGTGATTCGTGTGGTGTGAGCCGGTCTGCGGCAATCGGTGCGTGTGCCAATACCCTTGTCGTACGGCCTTTGGCACACTATTGGTCATGATCGATAGGACACAACTCCAGGACATGAGCGCAGACGAACTGCGTGCACTCGCCCTGGAATTGATGTCCGAAGTCCAGGCGAAACAACACATCGTCGATCGCACGGAAGCAGCACTACGATTCAGCGACGCGAAGCTCGCGCAACTCACGCACGAGATGGCCGTACTTAAGCGCTGGAAGTTTGCCGCCCGAAGCGAGAAGCTCAGTCACGAGCAGCAAAGCTTGCTCGATGAGACCATCGACAGCGATTTGGCAGCCATAGAACTCGAGTTGGAGAGGCTGTCCACCGAGCCGAAGACGAAAGACGTGCCGAACAAACCGCGACGGGCGCCGCTTCCGGCGAATCTTCCGCGTGTCAATGTTCATCACGAGCCCGAGTCGACCCTCTGCGGCTGTGGCTGTGAGCTCAAGCGCATCGGCGAGGATGTCAGCGAGAAGCTCGATTACACGCCGGGCGTGTTCACCGTCGAGCGTCATGTTCGTGGCAAATGGGTGTGCGCACACTGCGAAACCCTAACTCAGGCACCGGTGCCGGCGCACGTCATCGATAAGGGCATTCCGACGGCGGGCTTGCTGGCTCACGTGCTTGTTTCGAAACACGGCGATCACCTTCCGCTGTACAGACAAGAACGCATCTTCGCGCGTGCCGGCCTGGCCATTCCCCGATCGACGCTGGGCCAATGGGTGGGCATGTGTGGTGTTCAACTGCAGCCGTTAGTAGACGCGCTGAAAGAGAAGATCCTGAAGCATCGCGTGTTGCACGCCGACGAGACACCGATTTCGATGCTCAGTCCGGGAAAGGGGAAGACGCACCGCGCTTATCTCTGGACTTATTGCCCGGGGGCATTCGAACCGATGAAGGCGGTTGTCTACGACTTCGCCGAGAGCCGCGCGGGCGAACATGCGCGCGCCTTCCTCGCTCCATGGCGCGGCCAATTGGTGTGCGATGACTTCGCAGGTTATAAGCAGCTGTTTACCCAGGGCGTGACCGAGGTTGGTTGCCTTGCCCACGCGCGCCGTAAGTTCTACGACTTGCATGTTGCCAGTCGAAGCCAGATTGCCGAAGATGCCTTGCGCTACATCAGCCAGCTGTACGATGTCGAGCGCGACGCGCGTGATCTCTCCTCCGAGAATCGATTGGAACTTCGCCAACGATGCGCCCGTCCCGTCGCCGAAGCACTGCACGCCTGGATGGTTCTGCAGCGTGCACGCGTGAACGAAGGTTCGTCCATAGCGAAGGCGCTCGACTACAGTCTGCGGCGGTGGGCAGCGCTCACCCGATACCTCGACGATCCGCAGCTTCCCATCGATAACAATTGGTGCGAGAACCAAATAAGGCCGATTGCCGTCAGCAGAGGGAACTGGCTCTTCGCGGGTTCCGCGCGAGCAGGCAAGCGATCAGCTGCAGTGATGAGTCTCATCCAGTCGGCCAAGCTTAATGGGCATGATCCATATGCCTATCTGAAAGACATCCTGACGCGGCTCCCTACGCAGCCCGCCAGCCGGCTTGACGAGTTGCTGCCCCACCTCTGGCAGCCTCAGCTCCAACAGTAGGCTGACGTCGACTGCCGAACCCCTGGGATCACCGGGCGCTTACCGCAGTCCGCCGGAACGTGAGAATGAAGCGCGTGCCGTGCACGTCGCTTTCCGCGCGCACGGTTCCGCCATGCAATTCCATGACGGTGCGCACGATGGCAAGACCAAGTCCCGTCGTCCCTTGAAGGCTTGGGACAAACCCGCGGAAGGCAACGTGCTGCGCGACGGATCGATGCGGTAGAAACGGTCGAAGATCCGCTCGAGATGCTCGGCCGCGATGGGCTGCCCCGGGTTCGACACGGTGATGCGCACATCGCCGGCGGATGCGTCGGCGCCGAGCACGATCTCGCCGCCGCGCGGCGTATAGCGGATCGCGTTGGCAAGCAGGTTGCTGACAGCGCGGCGGAACAGTTCGAGGTCCGCGGTCAGGGACGCCGCGCCGCTCACGCGCACCGTGACATGCGCTTCTTCGGCGATGCCTTCGAAGTAGTCGGCGATGTGCGTCAACTCATGAGCGGTGTCGAACTCGCGCATGCGTTTGACGAACTGCGGATGTTCAGCGCGAGCCAGAAACAGGACGCTTTCGATCATGCGCGACAGGCGATCGCACTCCTCCAGGTTCGATGCGAGAAGCGTTTCGTATTCGTCGGCGGAGCGCGGCCGGGCGAGCGCGACTTCCGCCGCGCCACGCATATTGCCAGCGGGGTACGCATGTCGTGAGCGAGGTCGGCGGTAAAACGCGACAAACGCTGAAAGCCCAGTTCGACGCGCTCGAACATCGCATTCAATGCGCTCACCAGCGCATTGAGTTCGCTCGGCACGCGCGCGGCCTCGATGCGCGTATGCAACCGGTTAACCGTCACGAGGCTCGCGCTCGCCGCGATATCGCGCAGCGGCCTCAGCGCGGCGCGGATCAGCAGATAACTCAGCACGATTGCAAGCAGGACACCGGCGACACCGGCCCACTTGAGTTCGTCACGGTAACGGTCCAGCAAAAGCCAGCAGTCGCTCATGTTGCGCGCCACCAGTACGCTGGCCGCTTCGCCGTCGCGTAACCGCACGTCTGCCAGGATGCCGCGGATCGGCGCGCCATCGCGGCCCGTCAACTCGCAGACATCCGCCTCGGTAATGCGTGCCGAAGCCGGAATGCGTTTGAGCGGCGGTAGCACGGCGATGATCAGGGCGCCGCTTGTCGCGCCTGTCCCGCCCGTCGCGCGTGTTGCGCCTGTTGCGCTTGTTGCGCTCGTTACGCTTGCCGCGCCTGCCTCATTTGCCTTGTGAGGCGCCGCGAAGGTCGCCGCGGCGTTGTGTTCGATCACCTGGTTGCCGTCCGGGCCGAAAACTTCCATCGACATCGCTTCATTGCCAAGCACGATGCTGGTGAGACGGTCGCTGTGCTCGCGAATATCTTTCGCGGTATCCAGCTCCTGAGCGAGACGGCGAGCATGGCGAGCGGCGAGCACGATATCGAGGTTGTCCTGTGTCTTGATCTGCCGTTCGAGCGCGAGGTAGAGATAACCGCGGACCAGCACGAAAACCGCCAGCGTGGTGACGCCGAATGCAATGGCCAGCGTGGCGGCCAGCGAGCGGCCGCGCATCAGCCCGCGTCCGTCACTTCGAGCACATAGCCGACGCCGCGCACGGTATGAATCAGCTTGACGGGGAAGTTGTCGTCGATCTTGGTGCGCAGCCGGCGAATCGCCACTTCATCGACGTTGGTGTCGCTATCGAAGTTCATGTCCCACACATAAGAGGTGATCTGCGTGCGGCTCAGCACCTCGCCCTGGCGGCGCGCGAGCAGTTGCAGCAGCGAAAACTCGCGCGGCGTGAGATCGATACGGATACCGCCGCGCTTGACACGCCGGCGATTGACGTCCATTTCGAGATCGCCGACCTTGCTCGGTTCGCTTTCGCGCGGCGGCCCGCGACGCGCCAGCGTTCGCACGCGCGCCAGCAATTCCACGAACGCAAAGGGCTTGACCAGATAGTCGTCCGCGCCGAGTTCCAGACCGCGGACGCGATCGTCGACGTCGTCGCGGGCGGTGAGGAACATCGCGGGGGTGGTCCGCGTGTTGCGCAGTGTCTTGACGATGGTCCAGCCGTCCATGCCGGGCAACATCACGTCGAGCACGATGACGTCGTACTCTTCTTCCTGCGCGAGGATCAGGCCTTGCGGGCCGTCGTTGGCGACGTCGACCGCGTAGCCGGATTCCTCCAGACCTTTTCTCAGATAGGCCGCTGTTTTCAGCTCGTCCTCGATGACCAGGATTCGCATTTGACGCTCCTCGTTGCATTGATCTCTAAACCATACCGGCAAGCGCGGCGCGTCGTGATCACGGTCCGGTACCGTCTCAGTGCAGCGGTCGGTACACGTCAGTGCGTCGCACCGACTTTCCTAAGTGCTTCCATTGCCGCCGTATTGCCTTGCGCCCGAACGGTCGCAAGCGCAGTGTTTCCCCGCGCGTCCTCATGATCCGGGTCCGCGCCATGTGCGATCAGGTCATCGAACAGGCTAAAGCGTCCAAACAGTGCGGCGAAAGCAAGCGCGGTTTCGCCCGCGTTATTGGTTGCGTTAACGTCGCAGTGCGTTTGCAGGAGCGTCCTTGCAATGTCGAGCTGACCTTTGTAAATGACGCCCATCAAAGCCGTGTTGCCATTGTGGTCCGCTGCGCACGCATTCGCGCCGGCGGCCATCAGCTTGTCGACCGTATCCGGATGATTGTCGTAGGCGGCAAGAATCAGCGCTGTGTAGCCGCTCGAATTGGCGCTTTCGATGGGGTAACCCGCCTTGAGCAAAGCATCGAGAATGTCCCATCGTCCTTCTCGTGCAGCGTTAAACCATTCGCTGTCGTATTGATGCGCTTCGACTCGCCTGTTTGTTTCCAGTTGCGGGACGGTGACTTCCGATGCGCATCCGGCCAACAACATGGCACATGAAGCCACGCCAGCGATGGAAGCCCATGCAAAACCAAAGTTTTTACGCTGCTTCATGCAACGTGTTTCCGTGAGACGAGGCACGTCGGATTAGCGGCGTGCCTCTTGTTACAGTGGCGACTAAAGGCGTATCAGGTGCGCTTGAAATCACTCATCGGACAGCTTCGCCGACATGGTCTTCACCTTCGAGCCGTCCGCGTTCAGCGCCCGAATCAGGCGGGCGCCCAGGTCGGGATCGGCCTTGTTGAAGTAAGACAGCATCGTGTATTTGTTGTCTTCATTCGTGACATGGCTCAAGTCGCCGGACAGCGCGGTGACGAGATCGCCCTTGCCTTGCTCGGTAAGACTTTCGTAATACTGACCCGCTTGCCGGAAGTTCTGCTTCTTGTGAATCGCGATCTGCTGCGTTGTTCCGGACAATGGCGTCAGCACGTACTTGTATTTCTGGTTCTGGCTTAGCTCGCTAATCCCCGACGGCTCATAGTTGACGTCGCCGGTACGACCGCCCGCGTTCATTTTCCCGTCCTGATTGTTGCTGTGGACGTCAACCAGCGGCCGGTTGATCGGAAGCGAATTGTAGTTCGCACCCAAGCGGTACATTTGCGTATCGGCGTACGCAAACAGACGGCCCTGGAGCATCCGGTCTTCCGACGGTTCAATGCCAGGAACGAGTCGGGACGGCGCGAACGCGGACTCTTCGGTGCACTCGAAGTAGTTGTCGGGCACGCGGTTCAGCGTCAATGTGCCGACCTTGCGCTCAGGTACGCCGAGCCATTCCTTGGTGTCGTCAAGCGCATCGTAAGAGAACCTGTTCAGATCGGACGGCTTAAGAACCTGGATATACAGATCCCACTTCGGGAAATCGCCCTTACGGATCGAGCCGTAGAGATCGTTGGTCATCAGGTTCCAGTCCGCGCCAATAGATCCGGCGATTTCACCGGGACGCAAGTCCTTCTTGCCCTGGTCGCTGACCCAGTGGAACTTGACGTAGTGCACCTCGCCATTCGCATTCACGAACTTGAAAGCATGTACGCCAAATCCGTCCATGTGCCTGTAAGAATCGGGCATGCCCTCGTCGCTATAAAGATGCGTGAGCATATTCGTCGCCTCGGGCGTATGCGCGAAGAAATCAAACGCCAGATTGGCATCCTGGACGCCAGTGACCGCGCTGGGTTTGTTGGCGTGGACGAAGTCAGGGAACTTGATCGCGTCGCGGATGAAGAAGATCGGCCAGTTAATGCCGACCATGTCCCAATTGCCTTGCCCGGTGTAGAACTTGATAGCGAAACCACGGGGATCGCGTGCTTGTTCAGGTGATCCGCGGTAGCCCATCACCGTTGAAAACCGCACGAATACTGGCGTTTTACTGCCCGGCGAAAAAACCTGCGCTGTTGTCAGGCCGGATAGATCGGCGCTTGAAACGAATTCGCCGAAGGCGCCTGTGCCCCGCGCATGCACGACACGTTCGGGAATACGCTCGCGATCAAAACGTTGCAGCTTTTCGACCAGATGCGAATCCTGCAATAGCACGGGACCCTCAGGACCCGCTGTTTCCGAATTCTGATTGTCTCCAACGGGAGACCCATTGTCGCGGGTCAGGTCGGCTGCAAAGACCGGCGGCAACATCGTGGCGCTCAAGACAACGGACAGAATCGTTCTTTTAAAAGCTTTAGTTGCAAGTTGCATATTGTTTCCTAGGATCAATTACTACTCAAGACATCGCCAACCGAGCGGTGCATGCTATGTCGATGCCTTTGAGCGGTCCAATCGCCATTCCTAATGAACGCGATAGGCATGCCTTAGGAATGCGCACGCGAGACAGATCTTGCAGCGATGAAAGGCTTGGCAGCACTCATTTCAACCTGTTTCGCTCAATCGTGCGGGGCCGAAGGGGATGGTCCTTCGCTACCGAAGCAACGTCCAGACGAAGAGCCCGACGCAGCAGCGCTCCTGTCGGGAGTGGCATGCGCAGCAATCGGTTGTTGTTGCTAGCAAGCGGAGCGTTCCAACGGCCGTCGACGATACGATAGACGAACCACCTTCGTGAAGGGTGCTACCTATGGGCTAATGTGTCGCTCGGTAGAGGTCGCGATTGCGCTGGATGGTTTTCTGGCTCGGAGGATATCAATCTTGCTCAAAGGGATGGATTCTGTTCTTCTGCGCCTGAATCAGTTCCGCGCTAACTTCAGCGCGCGTCTTACAGGTCATTCCCGACGAGTAGGAGCCATTCGAAGCGCCCCATATGCAGCCGAGTTCGACTGCGCGTCATTCACCTGATACGCATGTTCTGCAAACGCTGGACCAATGTAGCGATGCCAAGGGCAGCGATAACGGAAATTAACACCTTCCCCGCATGGCTGAACACGGAACGGCTCGAGAGAAAAATGGACCAGCGCTAGCCGGTCACGGGGCTGACGCTGTCAGGGCGGCAATCGCTGCCATGATGCTGCCGCTGCCGCCACACTTGCGCAGGTCGCTGACGTGGGACCGGGGTGCAGAGATGGCACAGCATACCCAACTGCGGATAGACACGGGCATGCAAATCTACTTCTGCGAGCCTCGCGGTCCGTGGCAACGGTGCACCAACGAAAACACGAACGGCCTCCTGCGCCAGTACTTCCCTAAGGGAACGGACCTGACGCGCTACGGTGCCGACCAGCTCGCCGCGGTCGCAAACGCGCTCAATAACGGGCCTCGCAAAACTCCCGGATGGAAAACTCCCGCCCAAAAACTCCGCGAGCATCTATCATCACGTGCATAAGACACTGTGCGACGACCAGTTGAATGCGGGCACCTCGCCATCAAGCGGCGCCTGCAACGAGCTTCGCTTTATCGCGCGGGACTTGCCGCATCTATTGGATCAATGAAGACAAGTCATTGGCAGTTGTGTGTCGCATACCGTAGCATCTTGATCAGCCATTCTGCTGACTGACTGTCCTGACATGAACCTGCTCTCGATTGGAATCAATCACCACACCGCGCCGGTTGCCTTGCGTGAACGCCTGGCATTCCCGCTTGAACAGATTCGGCCCGCTCTGCAGACGTTGAAAGCCGCGTGGCTGCGGCGGGATAGCGCTCGTCTCAGCGCAGCGCATACCCCGGAGCCAGTTGAACGGCTAGCATCCAGCGGCAATGCGCTGTCCGAGGCGGCTATCCTCTCAACATGCAATCGCACCGAAATCTATTGCGCGACCGATGACCGTGCCGCGCCCGAGCACGCAATAGCATGGCTGTCCGCGTATCACGGAATTGCCGTCGACGAGTTCGTGCCGCATGTCTACACGCTGCCGCAATCGGAGGCGGTACGTCATGCGATGCGCGTCGCGTCGGGCCTCGACTCGATGGCTCTCGGTGAAACGCAGATTCTCGGCCAGATGAAAAACGCGGTGCGCGCCGCTTCTGAAGCCGGCGCGATGGGCACTTATCTGAACCAGATGTTCCAGCGCACCTTCTCGGTCGCCAAGGAGGTGCGCGACCAGACTGAGATTGGCGCGCATTCGGTATCGATGGCAGCAGCCGCGGTGCGGCTGGCACAGCGGATTTTCGATGAGATCTCAAGCCAGCGCGTACTGTTCATCGGTGCGGGCGAGATGATCGGGCTGTGCGCCACCCATTTTGCGGCGCGCACGCCGCGCGAGCTGGTAATCGCGAACCGCACCCCTGAGCGAGGCAGCTCCCTCGCCAAACGCGTGGGCGGTCAGGCGATCGCGCTTGTTGATCTGCCCGGGCGGCTGCACGAATTCGACATTGTGGTCTCGTGCACTGCGTCCTCGTTGCCGCTCATCGGCCTCGGCGCAGTTGAACGCGCAATCAAGGCGCGCAAACACCGGCCGATGCTTATGCTCGACCTTGCGGTGCCGCGCGATATCGAGCAGGAAGTCGAGCAGCTCGGCGACGTCTATCTGTACACGGTAGACGATCTCGCCGAGATCGTGCGCGAAGGCGCCGCGACGCGGCAGGCCGCGGTCGCCCAGGCCGAAGCGATCATCGAGACACGCGTTCAAGGGTTTATGCGGTGGCTCGAGCAGCGCAGCGTCGTACCGGTTATTCGTCATATGCATACGCAGGCCGACACGTTGCGACGCGTCGAGCTCGAGCGCGCGCAGAAGATGCTCGCACGCGGCGACGACCCCGCCGTGGTGCTCGAAGCGCTTTCGCAGGCGCTCACCAACAAGTTCATTCACGGTCCGACGAATGCGCTCACCCACGCCCTCGCGGACGACCGGGACAAGCTTGTCGACCTGTTCTCTGGCTTTTACCATCACTTGGGCCCGTCGGGACGTTAGGGCAACGCTGATTAAGGTTCACCGCTAAGCTACTTTGCGCGTTATAGGGTGGAATTGATGAAGAGGGCGGAATGGGTATGAAGCAGCAGACGCTGGCGATGCAGCCGAAAAGGCGCGCGATTCGAGACACATCGCAAACGCACGCGGCGCGACGAGTTTCTCGACATGATGAACGCATTTACGCCATGGGCTAAGTTGTGCGTGGTGGTCGAGCCGCATTACCCGAAGCGCGGCAACCGCCGGCCGCCGATTGGTCAGGAGCGCATGCTGCGCCTCCACTTTGTCCTTCACCGGTTCAATCTGGGTATCCGCCAGCGCATCCCGTCTTGAACGCACGTAGGCGCGGTGCGAAGGTGTTGCCATCGTAACGACGGAGCCATGCGAAGGACGACGCAACGGGAGAAACGGCTGTACCGACGGCGCTGTCACGTTAAAGTGTTCGCGACGCAATGTCGGAGAGGACACGCGCTTGCTCAGAAAGTGGACGGATCTTGGGTGGCCTCAGTGAAACGATGCCAGGCGGCGAAGCGTGCGGCGAGCTGTTTGCGATAGAGCGAGGCGCGTAGCAGGTGTTGCTTGAGCGCGAAGTGCTGCGGATCGGACCGAAGTTCGATAAGAATGCCTGCGTGTGTTCAGGATCGCGGAAGCTACGCATGCGTCGCTCGCGTTCGCGCGACGGCTGATGACTGTTTTCGGCGCGGTTATTGATCCGCGCGCTCGCTTTAACGAAGACATGTTTGACGTGAGCCAGCGCAGTAATCTCCGTTTTCGCCGCCGGATAGCTGCGCAACTGGTCGGTCACGATCTTGCGCGGTGCCTCAGTATACGAGGCAAGCACGCGCTTGAAAAACCGCTTCGCTGCAGCCTTGTCGCGGCGCTTCTGTAGCAAGATATCGAGTTCGGCACCCACCTGTTGACCGACGGCGCGCCACAACAGGTAAGGCAGAGCAGGCCACGGTCTTGACCTAAGCGCCAAGCTTGCCCAGAAGGCGCGAACCGCGTTTCCTGAGCGCGTCGAGGTACACAGTCTCGTTGTACGGCGTGCGCGTCTTTCATCAGCACTCCTGAACCGTTCCCGTTGCTCACCGAAGGCAGCCAGCAGGCGTGGGGCGAGTTGCGCGCCGGCACCCGGCAGGTTCTTGAACAAGGCTATCGAAGCTCTGTCAAATCGCGAGCATGAGCTTTGCGAACCGTTCCGAACCTTGATTCAGTTATTTGTTGAGCACTTACGCGAACTGGGCGACAAGGCAGCTGAACTGGAGGGACGCATCCATGCGATGTATATGGATATTCGATCTTCCTGCGCGATCCGGAGAACCTGTTGTTCGGCTACTCGGAGTATCACGGCGACGATTTCGAGGCCGACTTGGCCGCGATCGATGGCCGCCGACCCGGACACGCAGCGCTGGTGGGCGTTGACCGCGCCGTCAGGTACGTTTGTCGAGCGCGAAGGACGGCGGACAGTGGGTCAATGATGGAGCAGGTGTCCGATATGGATGCACCTGCCTGACCTTCCCGGCGGCATCCCACGGGCGATGCCGCCTTTCGTGATCAGACGGCCGTTTGGCTCGGGATCGAAACCGTGGCGCGCGGCTTGGGTCCGACGCCGGGACGCACCAGCAGCATCGCAAGCATGCCGGTGGCTGTCACTGCCCCCGTGGCCAGGAACATCGAAGCGTAACCGTAGCGGGCCGACAGATAGCCCGACAACGTGGGTGCCAGCACCGCGCCGGTGTTGACAAGAAAGGCGGTAATTCCGCTATACGTGCCGGTACGCTGCTGCGGCGAGGTATCGATGATCACGGCCCAGAACACGGAGTTGGGCAGTGAATTCAGCGCGTTGCCCAACGCCATCAGGGCGATGACGGTCACCGGGTTGCTCGCCCGCGAAATCAGCAGGAAACAAAGCGTCGTCAACAGCAGCGAGGTCGCGGCGAAACGGCTCCGGGCAATCGTCAGCTTGCCGGTGCGCTTGAGCAGCCAGTCGGACAGGCGACCGCCCATCAGCACGGTAAAGCAGGCGCCGACCCAGGGAATCATGCCGAGGTACCACAGCGACGAGAGGTTGAAATGGAACTCATCCTGCAAATATTTCGGCGTCCACGTCAACAGCATGAAGTTGACATATTGAAACGCGAAGTAACCCACGCTATTAAGGACCAGCGTCCGGCTGGTGAAAAAGGCCCACCACGGGTAAGCGGCATTCGTATCGGCTGCGGTCGCTGCCACCGACCGGCCCTCGTGGATGGCGGCAAGTTCTGCGGCGCCAACCCGTGGATTATTGTCCGGGCGATCGGTAAACACCCGCATGAACACCACAAGCGCAATCAGGCAAGCCACACCGAGGACGATGAACATCGTGCGCCAGCTGCCTGTCAGCATCAGCAACCCCACGGAAACCGGTGCAGTCAGCAGCGCGCCCAGAGGCGTACTCAGCAAGCCGATGGAAATCGCAAAGCCCCGCTCTTTCCGGGTGGCCCAGGCGGACATCGTCTTGTTGATCGTGGAATACACAGGCCCTTCGGCAAAGCCGAACAATACGCGCATGAACGCGAAGCCGGCCAGTGCCGAGCCGCCCATGAGCGCAAGTCCCAGGTCGCCAGCGTAAGCGGTGGCCATCTCGAAAATCGACCAGGCGACCCCGGCGACGATCCAAACGCGGCGCGGGCCCAGGCGGTCGGCCAGCACGCCGCCCACCAATGCGCCAAACATGTAGCCGTAGCCAAAGTACCCCAGCACCGCGCCCCACGACTGCTTGTCGAGCCCATATTCGCGTGTGACAAAACTGGCAGCATAGGACAGCGCCCCACGGTCGATATAGTTGATTATCGTGATCAACACCATGAGCATGAAGATGGTGTAGCGAAAGCGTGTATTCGCAGCGGATGGTGGCATTGCGTTTCCAGTCTTTTTGAGTTGTCGGATGCATCCGACCGGGTGGGTCGGGATTGGCTGTCCCGCGTCTGTGGTTGCCACGAAAGTCAGCCGTCCCAAGTGGGGCATAGTATTATATATTTTATAAAATACACAATGCAGAACCAATACTCATCCTGATTTTCGTTAACAAAGGAGTATCCGTGGCACTTCCTCGCGTTGCCGTTGCCGCCCTCGGCGGAACCATTTGCATGGCGCCTGACGTCCAGTCGGACGGCGTCATGCCCAAGCTTTCCGCGCAGCAGTTGCTCGATGCCATTCCCAACCTGGGCGCCGTCGCCCAGCTCGAAGCTCAGACGTTGCGGCAATTGCCCAGTCCGTCGCTGTCGTTCGACGATCTGCTCGAAGTTTTGCGATGGGCTGACGAGCAGGTCGCCCAAGGCGCGGCAGGGGTCGTCGTGACCCAAGGCACCGACACGCTCGAAGAAAGCGCCTTTCTACTGGATTTGTACTGGCCTCACCCGCAGCCGCTGGTACTGACCGGCGCCATGCGCGCTGCGGAGGCTGTGAGTGCCGACGGCCCGGCTAATCTGCGCGCGGCGGTGACGGTCGCGGCGGACGCCGGAAGCCGCACACGCGGTGTGCTGGCGGTGATGAACGACACGATCCATGCTGCCCGTTGGGTGCAAAAGACCCACGCGCTGGCGGTCGATGCCTTTACTTCGCCCGTTGCCGGCCCGGCCGGGGCGATGGTCGAGGGCAGTCCGCATTATTTTCATCCGCCCGGCCAGCGCACGACACTCGCCCAACCGCGCGATGCGGGCATGCGCGTCGCGTTGCTGGAAAGCTGCCTCGGCGACGACGGTGAGTTGCTGGATCTCGCCGTGAAGGCCGGATATCAGGGCAGTGTCATCGCCGCGTTCGGCGTCGGCCACGTGTCGTTTGCGATGGCAAAACGCATCGGCACGCTGGCGCCCGCGTATCCGGTGGTTATTGCCAGCCGCACCGGTGCGGGCAGCACCACTGAGCGCACCTACGGTTTCGAAGGGTCCGAGATCGACCTGCGCCGACGCGGCGCGATCCTTGCCGGCTGGCTCGGCCCGCGCAAGGCTCGCCTATTGTTGTGGGCACTGCTGGCGGCCGGCAGCGCCACCGAGGAGATTCGTAAGGCATTCGCCAGTTTCGGTAGAATGCGCAACCTCTAACCCGCCGAGAAACGTGATGACGCCCAGTCCGCAAGAAAAGAAACGACCACGTACCGCCCACCAGTACGTTCTCGAAGCCTTGCGCGCGGAAATTCTCATGGGACGCATGAGCGAGGGCAAACGTCTACGCCAGGAGGAAATTGCCAGTTGGCTGGGCGTCAGCACGACACCGGTGCGCGAAGCACTGCGCGACCTCGTCACGGAAGGGCTGATTGTTTTCGACGCCCACCGTGGCGCCGTGGTGCGCGGCCTCACCCTTGACGATGCGCGGGAAATCTATCGCCTGCGCATGGTGCTGGAGCCGCTGCTGATTGAGCGCACGCTCGCGCTGCTGGACGATGCTCCACTCGAGCATGCGGCCAGCGTGCACGCGCGCATGTGCGCGACCACGGAGGTCGACGAGTGGACACGCCTGAACCAGGAGTTCCATTCAGTGTTCTGGGCGCCGCAGGCAAGCAGCCGGCTCGCCCACATCCTTGAAGGATTGCGTGCCGCCGCCATGCCGTATATTGCCCTCTCGCTGCTATACAGTAACCAGGCCATCGAACAAAGCAACGAAGAGCATGAGCAGATCCTCAGTCACTTTCGCGCCCGCGATCTTGCGTCGGCGGTGCGGCTGAATCACTCACATCTCGAGATGACCCTGCGCATCATCGAGCGCGCCATCCGTGTCGACGCCGGGTGATATTGACGTGGTGCTCGCTGAACCCGAGGGGCTTGACTTAGCTCCTCTCTTGGGTCTAGCTCCCCATGTGCATGCCCCGCTGGCAGGGTCGTCTGACGCTACAAATGAAGGCGACCATCGCTGTACTTGTTGTGCGGGGTGCAACTCAGTCAAGCTTGGCACGTGTCAGTCCCGCGGGCAGATATTGCGAGAACATTTTCGGTGAAGGGTTGGAAACGAGCGCTTGGCGCAAACTCGCCGTTCGCGTCACGGGTCGTGTCTCGACACAAGCCTTAAGCGATACTTAAGAACTGGCAGAAACTCGAAAATAAACTTCTCAAGCCTTACATATCGAGGCCGATAGACAGACCGCAGTCCACACCTTTTTGTCGGGAGATCGAGATGTCCATTCAGCCAGTTGGTCAAAGCGCCGCACAAGCTTCAGCTTCGTCGGATCCGGCTTCTTCTGCGGCTGCACCGTCGTCGAGTACGAGTTCAACCGCTTCGTCGGCTTCGGGCGAGCGCCAGCACGAGCACGTCGTCGTACTCGGTCAGTATCAGCAACGCGGCGCGTGCATTGATGGCGGAAGCCGCCGAGACCTCGGTGCAAACCGCTCAGGAAGCAGGAAAGGGCGACCAGCAGGCGCAACGCCTGCTCGCTAGGGAGGCGGCAGCCAAGGCGGCCTGAGCACGCCTCGCTGAATCGAAGGGAGTGGAACCGTCGCGCGGGACCGGCGGCGGTCTTGCTGGATCCGTAGCGCACAGGCTGACGGGAGGATGACTGAGCTAAGCCGCGCGCTCAGCCTACCGATTCACGTTCGGTCACAGTACCTTGCGCACTCTGCTTTGCCAGCCAATGTGACAGACGGTCGAACCACAGATGCACCACCGGCGTTGTAAACAGCATCAGCATCTGCGAAACGATCAGACCACCTACGATCGCAATCCCAGGCGGTACTCGCAGTTCCGCCCCCGCGCCGTGACCGAGGGCGAGCGGAAGCGCACCAAAGAGCGCGGCGAGCGTCGTCATCATGATTGGCCGAAAGCGCAGTACGCCGGCCTGGCGAATCGCTTCGCGTGGCGACAAACCGTGTTCGCGCTCGGCCACGAGCGCGAAGTCGATCATCATGATCGCGTTCTTCTTGACGATGCCGATCAGCAGAATGATGCCGATCATCCCCATGATCGATAAATCCTGGCCGCACAGCATCAAGGGGAGCAACGCACCGACGCCGGCCGACGGTAGTGTCGAAATGATGGTGAGCGGGTGAATCGCGCTTTCGTACAGAATGCCGAGAATCAGATACACCACAACGAGGGCCGCGGCAATCAGATAAGGTTCGCTTGCGAGCGACGCCTGAAACGCCTGCGCCGTGCCCTGAAATGAATCCGTCAAACTATCGGGCTTGCCGGCCGCGACCTCAGCCTGGTGAATCGTCGTTACCGCGTTGCCGAGCGATTCTCCCGGCGCCAGGTTGAATGAGATCGTCACGGACGGGAACAGCCCCTGGTGATTCACGGAAATCGGTGACACGTTGTTTTCTATCGTCGCCAGCGTGCTGAGCGGCACCAGTTCGTTCGTCTGCGGGGAGCGCACGTAGAGGTGAGTCAGCGCGCCGGTGGTCAACTGGAAGCTGGGAACGACTTCCTCGACAACATGGTACTGGTTCAGTTGCGTGAACAGTGTCGCGATCTGTCGTTGGCCGAACGCGTCGTAGACCGTGTCGTCGATGGCCTGCGCGGTAATGCCGAAGCGCGACACAGTGCTGCGGTCGATCACGAGCGTTGCGCTGGTGGCGGCGGCCTGCTGGTCGGACGTGACGTCGACAAGTTGCGGCAGCTTCGAGAGCTTGCTGGTCAGCACACCTGCCCAATGATTCAGCTCATTGATGTCCGGATCCTGAAGCGTGTACTGATACTGCGCGGCGCTGACACGTCCGCCGACCTGAATATCCTGACGGACCTGCATCGACAACGAAATGCCCATCACCTTCGCCAACTGCGGTTTGAGACGATTGAGCACCAGAGCCGCACTGTCCTCGCGCTGACTGAACGCCTTCAGGTTGATCATCACGCGCCCCTGGCTCACCGTCGGATTTGGGCCCATCCGGTAGTAGACGTTCTCTACGGAGGGATCGGCTTGGATGATATGACCGAGTTGCAGCATCTTCTGCGACATCGCGCGCGGCGAGATATCCGGCGAGGCTTGCGCGACGCCCATGATGAGCCCTGAGTCTCCCTGCGGAAAGAAACCCTTCGGTATCGCGAACAATGCGCCGGTCGCAACGATCGTCGCAATCGTCATGCCGAGCATCAGTTTCGGACGGTTCAAGACCCAATCGAGCCCGCGCTCGTATCGCCCCTCCACCGCGATAAAGCCCCGCTCGAGCCGCGCTTCGAGCTTGCGCATGCGGCCATTGCTATCCGGGTTGGGCAAACGGATCAACCAACCGCACAGCATCGGCGTGACGGTCAGCGAAACCAGCGCGGACATCACGATCGCCGCGCTCACGGTCATTGCGAATTCACGGAACAGCCGCCCGCCAATGCCGCCCATCAGCAGAATCGGAATGAACACCGCGATCAGAGAGATCGTCATCGAGATGATCGTAAAGCGTAGTTCCATTGCGCCGAGCAGTGCGGCTTTCATGCGCGGCACACCTTCTTCGATATGTCGCATCACGTTCTCGATCACGACGATCGCATCGTGGGGCGGCGACGGCAAGTGCGCCGCGGGGTCTGTGTAACCCCGTTGCACACCCTTACCTGACCCGCGGGAAGAGCAGCACAAACCGCGTGCTGCGCGCATCGCTCTGCGCATGCACCGACCCGCCATGCAGTTCCATGATCGTGCGCACGATGGCGAGCCCAAGCCCCGTCGATCCGGTGGACCCTTGCGACAAGACTGGACCGGCCGCGACGGCGCGCCGATCCGCGGCATTCTCACGGACGCGCGGCTGCGTGACGGCGACACGGCGAGCGTGCTGGTGGCGCGCAACATAAGCGACCGCTGGCTCCTGCTGGCCCGTTATCGCGACCAGCTCAACATGGCCGGCGTGGCGCTTGGCCATGCTGCTCGGCTACCTGCTGATTCGTGCCGCGCTGCGGCCGTTGCGCGATATCGCGCGGTCGCGGGCCGCTCGCCGCATCCGGCACGGCAAGCGCGCCGGCGATGTTGTGTTCGATCGCCCGTGTGCCGTCGGGATCGAACCCTTCCGTCGACATGGCTTCGTTGCCGAGCACGATGCTGGTCAGCCGGTCACGGTGCTGGCGAATGCCCTGCACCGAGTCCAGCTCTTCGGCGAGCCGCCGTGCGTGGCGCGCGGCAAGCACGATGTCGAGATTGTCCTGCTCCCTGATCTGTTTTTCGAGCGCAAGATACAGGAAACTGCCGACGAGCACGAAAACCGCCAGCGTGGTGGCGCCGAACGCCAGCGCAAGCGCCGCGGCAAGCGAGCGGCCACGCATCAGGCGGTGTCCTTCAGTTCGAGCACATAGCCCACGCCGCGCACGGTGTGAATCAGCTTGACGGGAAAGTTGTCGTCGATCTTGGTGCGCAGGCGGCGGATCGCGACTTCGACCACATTCGTGTCACTGTCGAAATTCATATCCCATACATACGACGCAATCTGCGTGCGGCTCAGCACTTCACCCTGACGGCGCGCGAGCAGTTGCAGCAGCGAGAATTCGCGCGGCGTGAGATCGATGCGCGTATCACCGCGCTTCACGCGCCGGCGATTAACATCCATTTCCAGATCGCCCACCTTGATCAGTTCGCTTTCGCGTGGCGGGCCGCGGCGCGCCAACGTGCGCACGCGCGCCAGCAATTCGACGAAGGCAAAGGGCTTGACGAGGTAATCGTCCGCGCCGAGTTCGAGGCCGCGCACGCGGTCGTCGACGTCGTCGCGCGCGGTGAGGAACAGCACCGGCGTGGTGCGCGTGGCACGCAAGGTCTTGACGATGGTCCAGCCGTCCATGCCGTGCAACATCACGTCGAGCACGATCACGTCGTACTCTTCTTCCAGGGCGAGGATCAGCCCTTGTGCGCCGTCGTTCGCCACGTCGACCGCATAGCCGGATTCTTCCAGACCTGTCTTGAGATAGGCCGCCGTTTTCAGCTCGTCCTCGATCACCAGGATTCGCATTTGCAGCTCCACGTTGCGTTGACTTCTAAATCATACCGGCAAGCGCGGCGCATCGTGATCCCGACCCGGTAAAGTCGCGGCTGAATCTCGACCTCACACGCAGCAAGGCCAAAACCCAAATCTGCAGGCCACGATGGCCAACATTATTGCGCAGCGAAAGTCCGACTTGATGCCGCTGTGTAATCCGCGAAACAACTGCCAGCCCGAGCCCGCTCCCCTCGCCCTGCGCGTCCCGATTCGACATGGTGGGCGCAGTTGGTGCCGCATGGCCGGCGTACGTGCTGATCGTGCCATTTTGGGACCGGCGGGCTCCTCGTTCACGCGCGGCCTGCATATCGCCTGCTGCTGGCATGCCCCGTCCGCCGTGGCTGGCTGTCCTCGTGCGGGCGCCATGAGCAGGCGGCTGACGCTAAGTGGGAGCTGGTTTTCGAAGCGGCAACTCCCGCGAATCACCGCGAACCATTACCTCGCTTGCGCTCAGGCCCGACGCCGAGCGAACTCCAGCAACGCGTCTGCGAGACTTTCTACGGCATTTTCCGTCACCGCGTTGTACAGCGACGCTCTCAACCCACCGATCGAACGATGTCCTTCGAGACCGACCATGCCTCGTTCATTCGCCACGGCGACGAACGCATCGTCGAGCCGGGCATCACCGAACGTGAATGCGACGTTCATCTGCGACCGCCAGCGAGGCGCCGCATGAATGGAGACCGCACCTTGCATTGCGTCGAGCGCGCCATAGAGACACTGCGCCTTTCGTACGTTGATCGCTTGCATGGTTTCCAGCCCACCAACTTCACTGCGCAGCCAGCGCGACACCAGGTTCAGCACATAGATCGCGAACACGGGCGGCGTATTGAAATTCGAACCGTGAGAAATATGCGTGCGAAAATCCAGAATAGCCGGCAGCCCGTCCGGAATCCGCTCAAGCAGCTCGCGCCGAATTACCGCTACTGTCACGCCGGCCGGACCCAGGTTCTTCTGGGCATGCGCGTACATCACCGCGTACTGATCTGACCGAAACGGTCTCGACAAAAAGTCCGAGGACATGTCCGCGATGAGCGGGACGCTCGCTGCATTCTCCAGGAGCGGAAACTGCAGGCCCTCAACCGTCTCATTAGACACGTAGTGCAAATATGCGGCCGACGGATTGATATCCAGATCCTGAAGTTCCGGAAGTTGTCGATAGCCCGTTTCGCGGCCGTCCCATGCGACTTTTCTGGGCGCTACCTTCGCGGCCTCGGCGGTTGCCCTGCCACTCCAATAGCCAGACGTCACATACTCGGGCGGCGCATACGCAGGCGTCGCAAAGTTCATCGGAATCGTGGCGAATTGCAGACTGCTGCCGCCCTGCAGGAACGTGATGGCGTATTCATCCGAGAGTCCGAGCAGGTCCCGCAGGTTCATTTCCGCTTCGGTCAAGATCGAACGGAACCAGTCCGAACGGTGACTCATACCGAGCACGGAAATACCCGTCTCCGGCAAAGCGACGATGGCAGTACGAGTCTGATCCAGAACCGTTTCGGGCAGCGCGCCAGGACCACCTGAAAAATTCAAAACATTGGAATTCATTCTGATCGACATTCTTGTTTGATGGTGTTGGTAGTCCGCACCGTGCCTGCAGCGACCAGCATTTGATGAAATGCACTGAACACGCGGCGCATCTGCGGAAGTTTGTACGGAAAGAAGGCCGCGTCATCCATATCGTGCACGACCATACCTGTCGCTATTTCGAAAATGAGCAGCCTGCCGTCCTCTGTTTCGGCGCAGTCAAATCCGACGTAGTCCAGACTGGTCAGTTCGACTATAGCGCGCAAAGCTTCACGATGGCGCACCGCAAAGGTCGTGTCAAAATTGCTCATTAGACGTTCCTCTTCACCCCGACGCTCGGGATGCGCGATCATCTCCGCGTATGGGTAGTGAACTATCCAGTGCGCCGAAATGCCCATATGACACAAAAAGGGCGTCATACCGACCATCACGATCCGGTATTTTCGGAACAGACCGTCTGAACTGCCGTAATCGATGAAGGGTGCGATGTAAAACTCGGCAACAGCCGAACGATCCACGTAGTCGGCAAGTTCCGCGGCGGACGAAACGCATTCTAAACCGTCGCCGGCATGCGATCCGACCTGCCGGATGATGAGCGGATAGTTCGCGTCCAGCATGAAGAGGTTGTCGGATCGACCTGCGAGCAGATCCAGAATTTGAGCGCGCGAAACGCGTGTCGTTGGCGCCATACAGATGCCCGGGACGCCTCCCAGCAGCGCGTAGGCCGCATCCCGCGTCGTATGCGCGATGCCTTCGGGCGGGTTGAGCACGCGCTTCTTTGTCGTGCGCAACCACGCGGCGATCTGGGCGAGAGCTGCAGCGTTTTCATCCAGCGCGCACGCCGCCACCAGGACGACGTCGTGCTCCGGCAAACCGCGTTCCTGCGCGGTGTGTCCGTCGACATAAAGCACGTCGATCTGCAGGTCGGCGTGTTCAAGAAGGCACTCGAACGGCGTATTCGCCATCAGGTCGCCGGGCGCTTTCAGCACGAGCAACTTCAGCGATGGATTTTCGGTGCTGGCCTTTCTGATCCGGTACAGTCGGCGCATCTGCAATGCCTGCTGCTGAACGGCAAGCGCGGCCTGCTTTTCGTATTTCATCTCCAACACCAGCGAGAGATCGAGTAGTGCGTCTGGATCGTCATGGTGCTGCGCGTACTCGAGCAGACTCAAGCCGATTGGCGTCAGATCGTTGCCGGCGGTTGCCGCTCTTAACAATACGCTCAGGCCCAGTGATTGATAGGCCTGACGGGTGCATCA
>NZ_JARESS010000078.1:0-27398 GCF_046027915.1 Paraburkholderia sp. RL17-347-BIC-D | reverse complement strand
CTGTGCGGGGCGGCACTTACTTCTCTTTGCCGCCGCAAAGAGAAGTAAGCAAGAGAAAGCGGCTCGAACCGCTAGCTTATAAGTGGGTCCCCCGCGCAGTCGCGGTAGTGGTACATCTGGAATCTGTGCTCTCGCACATTCCGCTTTCGTGACAAGGCAGTCATTCTTCCGGCAGCGCTGCGCGCGCCGTCGCGGTCGTTCTGCAAACAATCGCTTCGTTTTTTTCTTCGCCGACATTTCCGCGGCGTTCTAATTTTGCGTGTCACGGACCCGCTAAAGTAATCAAACCTGCCGCAGACAATACTCCGCGACAGCGTCCAACACAGCGTCATCCTCACCCACAGCACCAGCACACTTAATAAGAGCAGAGGGATGCAATGCCTGGCATTGCTCGATAATTAAAGGCAAATCCTTCCTCACATGCCCCCCTTGCCCAAAAAACACAGGCACAACGGTAACCACATCACACCCTTGAGCGACAAGATCTCCCACAGCTGTAGGCAAATCCGGCTCCATCAATTCAAGAAACGCCAACGCCACAGGCCGAGCGCCGAAAGAAGCGTCCCGCAACTTGATAGCCAGCCTCTCAAACGGCTCCCGCCACCGCACATCCCTCGCGCCATGCCCAAACAAAACAATCCCATGCATAGCCATGACGCACGCCCCTAGTGACGATCCACCCACTTCAACCCAACCAACCCAAGCACGAGATAAACCAACCCTGGCGTAGCCGCGGTCAAAGGAGCGGGCCAGGTATTCAACGTCCCGATATGCGAGAACAAGGTGTTGAACAACTGAAAACTCATCCCCAGCATGATCCCGCCGAAAACCTTCATCCCAACAACACCAGCCCGCGTATGCAAATAGGCAAACGGCAACGACAAAACCAGCATCACAAACACCGCAAACGGATAAAGCAGCTTGCGCCACAACGCAATTTCATACCGCTGCGTATCCTGATGATTCTCGGTCAAATGCTGGATATACCGGAACAGATTGAACATCGACATCCGATCCGGCGACACCAGCAGCACCGACAGAATCTGCGGCGTCAATTCAGAGCGCAGCGAATACTCCGGCACGGTGACTTCCTTCGCCCGATACACCGGATTCAACGCATCGGCGGGCGTACCCGGAGGAGGGGGCACATCGATCAATTGCGTATCGGTCACGCCGGTCAACTGCCAATGCCCCGGCGGCTGATACTTGCCGCTCTTGGCGGTCCGCACATTCGAGAGCCGGAACTTCGAATCGAATTCGTAGATGCGCACGTTGCTGATCGTCGCATCCGGCTTCAACTCGCCGACGTTCACAAAGCGCGTCACCTGCTCGCCGTCCGCACGCGCTGTGAGCGTATCTTTCACCCACACGCCGGACTCGAAATTGCTCGACACAGAAGACCCCAGCGCCTCGAGCCGCACGCGCTCCGACAATTGATCCGTGTACGGCCCAACCACTTCGCCGATCAAATAAGTCAGCAAAACAAGCGGAATGCCGATCTTCAACAGTGAACGCAACGCCTGATTCGTAGCGAGCCCGGACACACGGAAGATCGTGTACTCGGAATTCGCCGCCATTTGCGCGAACACATAGATCGCGCTGATCAGCGCCGCGACCGGAATGATCTCGTAGAAGCGCGAAGGCGTTTGCAATGCAACTCGCAACACGGCGTACTGGAACTTGTAATTACCGTGCCCAACTGAGTTCAGTTCATTGATCAGGTCGAAGAAGAAGAACAGACCCGAAAACGCAAACAGAATAAAGATGAACGTGAGGTAGACCTGACGCGCGAAATACTTTTCATAGATGCGCATCGGTCAGGCTCCCTGCGAACGGCTGAACATCGCGCGCGTGATGAGCGGCCGGTTGCGCACGCGCAGCCAGAAAATAAACGCGACGATCGCCGCGACGATCACGTGTAGACCCACCAGCCCGACCGGGAACGACATCTTGCCCTGCTCGATCCACGACTGGACCACGTTCAACAGATTCGAATACGTCAGATAGATGAGCACCGCCATCACCAGATTGATGGTGCGACTGCGCCGCGGGTTCTGGTGCGCGAGCGGAATGGCCAGCAGCATCAGATTGATCGCGATGAGCGGCAGCCCGGCACGCCAGGCGAATTCGGCGAGATTGTCGTTGGTCGGATTGCGCAGCAGCGTGAGCGTGGGTGTGCCGGTGGTGGTCGGCGTATTGACGACCGGCTGACTCTGGATTTTCACGCCGTAGCGCTCGAACTCCATGATGCGGAAATCCGGCTGGCCCGGCTGCCCGTCGTAACGGCGGCCGTTTTCCAGCACGACGAAACGATCACCGTTCTTACGCGTCTCGGTATGGCCGGTTTTCGACACGACCACGTTGACCTTGCCGTTTTCCGTGCTGGTCACGAACACGTTTTCGACGCGCGCCTGGTCGGGCGACATCTTCTCGATGAAGAACACACGGTGGCTGGTGGCCGACTCGCGGAACTGACCCGGCGCGAGCAGCGAGACCTCGTCGCGCTGCTGGAAGCGCGCGCGGATCAGCTTGCTCTGCTGATTCGACCACGGCCAGCCAACAAACACGAAGAACATGATGAGGATGATGATCGGCGTGGCAAAAATGCCGATCGGCTTGATGAATTGGGTCAGACTGACACCCGAGGACAGCCACACGACCATCTCGGAGTCTTTGTACCAACGGGTCAGGACGAACAGGATCGACACGAACAGGGTCGCGACGAGCATGATCGCCAGGTAGCCGATCACGGTCAGGCCGATCAGGACCAGCACGTCGCGCGGGTCGATCTCGCCCGAGGCTGCGAAGCCGACGATGCGGATCATCATCGTCGTCAGCACGAGCGTGAGGAGAACCATGAACACGGCACCAGCCGTATACGCGAGTTCGCGCTGGAGGGAGCGTTCGAAGATCATTATTGATGATGAGAGGGGGCGCTCTCAGTGGCGCACGGGTTGCTTCCCGTCACACCTCCGGTGCAGCCGCCGCAGGAAAAATAGCGGATAATTGCGGCTTTCATCCTAAGCCCAGATTTTATCCGAGGACAAGCGCGATGGACTTTAGCATAAAAGCCTGTGATTGGACCAAAGGCTCGTCAAACGGTTTCCTGACTGGGAAATCCGATTGCATCGTAATCGGCGTGTTCGAGTCGCAAACCCTGTCGGGCGCGGCTCTCGAGATCGACGAGGCCACCCGCGGCCTGCTGAACCGCATCATCAAGGCCGGCGACATGGACGGCAAGGCCGGCACCACGCTGTTCCTGCACGAAGTGTCGGGCATCGGCGCCTCCCGCGTGCTGCTGGTCGGCCTCGGCAAGCAGGACGCTTTCAACCAGAAAGCCTACGGCGAAGCCGTGCGGGCCGCCTGGCGCGCGCTGCTCTCCACCAAGATCGTCCAGGTCACCTTCACGCTGGCGCAGCTGCCGATCCTCGAGCGGACGGCCGATTGGGGCGTGCGCGCCGCAATCCTCGCGCTGCGCGAACTGACCTACAAGTTCACGCAGATGAAGAGCAAGCCGGACAATTCGGCGCGCGCCTTGAAGCGCATCGTCTTCAGCGTCAACACGGGCGACGAGAAGACCGCCAAGCTGGCCGCGAAGCAGGGCGCCGCGCTCGCCAACGGCATGGACCTGACGCGCGACCTCGGCAATCTGCCGAGCAATGTCTGCACGCCGACCTACCTCGCCACCACCGCCAAGAAGCTCGCCAAAGACTGGAAGCTGAAGGTCGAAGTGCTGGGCGAAAAGCAGTGCGAAGCGCTCAAAATGGGCTCGTTCCTGTCGGTCACGGCCGGCTCGGTCGAACCGGCGCAGTTCATTGTGCTGCAGTACCAGGGCGGTGCCGCGAAAGCCGCGCCGGTGGTGCTGGTCGGCAAGGGCGTGACCTTCGACACGGGCGGCATTTCGCTGAAGCCGGGCGAAGGCATGGACGAGATGAAGTACGACATGTGCGGCGCCGGTTCGGTGCTGGGCACGTTGCGCGCCGTCGCCGAAATGGGCTTGAAAATCAACGTGGTTGGCATCATTCCGGCGGTCGAGAACATGCCGTCGGCCACGGCCACCAAGCCGGGCGACATCGTCACCAGCATGAAGGGCCTGACGATCGAAGTGCTGAACACGGACGCCGAAGGCCGCCTGATCCTGTGCGACGCGCTGACCTACGCCGAGCGCTTCAAGCCGGCGGCGGTGATCGACATCGCCACGCTCACGGGCGCTTGCATCATCGCGCTGGGCCACCATAACAGCGGCCTGTTCTCGAAAGACGACGCGCTGGCGGGCGAGCTGCTCGACGCATCGCGTGAAGCGTCCGACCCGGCCTGGCGTCTGCCGCTCGACGACGAGTATCAGGACCAGCTCAAGTCGAACTTCGCGGATATGGCCAACATCGGCGGCCGTCCGGCGGGCAGCGTGACGGCGGCGTGCTTCCTGTCGCGCTTCACCGACGCCTATCCGTGGGCCCACTTGGACATCGCGGGTACGGCATGGAAGAGCGGTGCGGCGAAGGGCGCCACCGGCCGTCCGGTGCCGTTGCTCGCACAGTTCCTCATCGACAGGGCCGCGGACGGTCGCGCCGCACAATGACGCAATGCAGTAAAGACGCAGGCGCGGCTGCAACCGCAGACGCAAAGCGGAGCCGCCGATGACGAGAATCGACTTTCACTCGAACGTCGGCGATTCGCTGCTGTATGCGTGCCGCCTGATCCGCAAGGCGTATCAGGCGGGCCAGCCGACCATCGTGCTGGCCGAGCCGGCGCGCCTGAAGGCCTTCGACGAACAGTTGTGGACCTTCTCGCCGCTCGACTTTGTGCCGCACTGCATGGCGGGCACGCCGCTCGCCGCGCAAACGCCGATCGTGCTGGCTTCCAGCCTCGACGATGTGCCGCATCATCAGGTGCTGCTCAATCTGGGCGCCGCGGTGCCGGCACAATTCGCGCGCTTCGAGAGATTGCTGGAAGTGGTCGGTAACGCACACGAGGAACTCGCCGCGGGCCGCGAACGCTATCGCTTCTATCGCGATCGCGGCTATGCTTTGAACAACTACAAGCAAGGCAGCTAGGTCCCATTCGGTCCGCGTCGCCTGTGTCTGATCTCAGGCATCCGGCGTGCACGCGGGCTGCTTCAGCTTCGACTCAAACACGGAGAGCGCACGTGTCCGATCCCAATGACGATTCCATCCCGGTTCTGCACGAGGTTCTCGTGCAGGGTCATTCTGTGCCGGCGCGGCATGCTTCGAGCGATGCGGCCGAACTCGATGGCCCGCGCGAACCCAGTTTCAAGGCAGAGCCCGTCCTTGCGCCGCAGCCGGTGCTGACGCCTGAGCAGGTGAGGTCGGCCGAGCCGGTGCTCGCGGCGGAGCCGTTGCGGGCACAGGAACCGACTCTCGCACCGCAGCCGCGTACGCCGCAAGATGCCGCACACGCGCCGCAGCCGGCGCATCCGGCCGACCATCATCATCATTCGAAAAAGCGCTCCCGGGCGCACCACGTCGCAGAGCCGCGGCATGCGCATGACGACGCGCACGCGCCGTCGGCGGGCGTATTCGATCGGGCGGAGCCGATCACACCGCTCGAGGCGGGCTCGACCGTACCGCCGGATATTGCGCGCGAAGGCGCCGTCGAGCCGCCACTGGATCTGGATCTGGATGTCGACGTCATCGCCGAACGTCTGCGCAGACGCGTCGCCGGTTTCCTGGCAGGCGACGGGCGCAGCGTGATCGAGGAACGCTGCCGCGAGACCTTGCAGGCGCACACGGGCTGGCTCATCGACCAGATCACGCGCGAAGTGGCGCTGACGCTTGAGAATGAGATGACAAGCTGGGTGCGGGAAGCGGTGCTGGAAGAGATCGCGCGGCGCGCCTCGGGCAGCGCGTGATCGTGTGAGGTGAGGCGCGGGCGCGTTGAGTGGCGCCGCCTGCTGCGTGCCGTTCAGCTTAAGCACTGGCGCCGTGGTTCGACCATCTACTGGGGACTGCGTGCGCTGGGAGCGTAGCCTGCGCGCGGCGCCTTTCGCGAGGCGCTCGCTATCATTTGAGCGTCAACACCCAACTCGCCAGCGTAGCCGCCTGATCAGGCGTGAGCTGCGTGTTCGCAGGCATCGGCACCGGACCCCACACACCCGTGCTGCCGTCCAGAATCTTGTGCTGCAGATAAGTGGCGGCGTCTTCACGGCCGGCATATTTCGCCGCGACATCATGCAGCGCCGGTCCCATGAAGGAACGCGTGACCGAGTGGCAACTCATGCAGTTCTGCTGCTGGGCGAGCGCGAGGCCAGCGGCCTCGGCATTCGCCGCCGGACTGCCGGCACTCAATGCGGCGCCCAGCGCGACGGCGGCTGCAAGCGCTGTGTGCGACTTTGATCTCATTCTGGTCTCCGTCGGTGCAAGTGCCCGACTCGTGGTGCCAGCATTATAAAAGGAAAGGGGCGCACGGTTTTCCGTGCACCCCTTTCGCTTTTACGTAGTCTTACGCGTGCTTGCACGGCTGTCGTCGCGCCTCCGGATCACGGACGTTCACCGGCCAGCCGTCGCCGTCGCTTAGCCCGTTATCGCGCCCTTGTTGGCCGGCTGCGCCAGTGCGAAGTACTTTGCCATCACGCCGCGCGTGTAACGCGGCTTCGGCTGTTGCCATGCGGCGCGGCGGCGCTCCAGCTCGGCGTCGTCGATGTTCAGTTGCAACAGCAGCTTGTGCGCGTCGATGGTGATCGAGTCGCCTTCCTGCACGAACGCGATCGTGCCCCCCACGAAGGCTTCCGGCGCGACGTGGCCGACCACCATGCCCCACGTGCCGCCCGAGAAGCGCCCGTCGGTGATCAGGCCGACGCTTTCGCCGAGGCCCTTGCCGATGATCGCCGAGGTCGGCGCGAGCATCTCCGGCATGCCGGGGCCGCCTTTCGGGCCGAGGTAGCGCAGCACGACGACGTCGCCGGCCACGATCTTGTCGGCCAGAATCGCTTCCAGCGCGCTTTGCTCGTCGTCGAACACGCGGGCCGGACCGGTGATGACCGGGTTCTTCAGGCCGGTGATCTTGGCGACTGCGCCATCGACGGCCAGATTGCCCTTCAGGATCGCGAGGTGGCCTTCCTTGTAGAGCGCCTTGTCGATCGGGAAAATCACCTGCTGATCGGCGCGCGGCTTGCCCGGCACGTCCTTCAGCTCTTCCGCGATGGTCTTGCCGGTGATCGTGATGCAATCGCCGTGCAGCAGGCCCGCGTCGAGCAGGATCTTCATGACCTGGGGGATGCCGCCGGCCTTGTGCAGATCGGTCGCCACGAACTGGCCCGACGGCTTCAGGTTACAGATCACCGGCACCTTCTTGCGCATGCGCTCGAAGTCCTCGATGCTCCATTCCACTTCGGCCGCGTGCGCGATCGCGAGGAAGTGCAGCACGGCGTTGGTCGAGCCGCCGGTGGCCATGATCACGGCCACGGCGTTTTCGATCGACTTCTTGGTGACGATGTCGCGCGGCTTCAGATCCTTCCTGACCGCTTCAACCAGGACACGCGCCGACTCAGCCGCCGAGTCGACCTTTTCCTGGTCCGGATTGGCCATCGTCGACGAATACATCAGCGACATGCCGAGTGCCTCGAACGACGAGCTCATGGTGTTGGCGGTGTACATGCCGCCGCACGAACCCGTGGACGGGCACGCGTTCTGTTCGATCCCTTCGAAATCTTCCTGCGACATCCGCCCCGCCGTGAATTCGCCGACGGCTTCGAACGACGACACGATGGTCAGGTCGGTGCCTTTCCAGTTACCCGGACGGATCGTGCCGCCGTACACGTAGATGCTCGGTACGTTGGTGCGCAGCATGCCGATCATGCCGCCCGGCATGTTCTTGTCGCAGCCGCCGATCACGACCACGCCGTCCATCCACTGGCCTTGCACGCAGGTCTCGATACAGTCGGAGATGACTTCGCGCGACACCAGCGAGTACTTCATGCCTTCGGTGCCCATCGACATGCCGTCCGAGATCGTCGGCGTGCCGAAGATCTGCGGATTCGCGTCGGAGCCCTTGATCGCGGCGACGGCGGCGTCGGCGAGACGCTGCAGGCCGGCGTTACACGGCGTGATGGTCGAGTGGCCGTTGGCGATGCCGATCATCGGTTTGTCGAAGTCGGCCTTCTCGTAGCCGAGCGCGTAGTACATCGAGCGATTCGGCGAACGCGCCACGCCTTGCGTGATGTTCTTCGAACGACGGTTGTATGCCATGGGAACTCCAGTCTGTTTTGTTTTGATCCGCGCTGCGGGTTCTTGCCTCGCCGGCGTGGGCTGCCGGCGGCATCCGTCCAGTGTAGTCCGACGCGTCGCGCAAGGATGCAGTTTTGCGATGCGCGTGTCCAATGTATTATTCGGGCTTCATTAGGTCGTAAAATGTATCAATCATGCTGCCTGCCATTCCCGATCTGCGCCAGTTGCGCTATTTCGCTACCGTCGCCGAAGAAAAGCATTTCGGACGCGCGGCCGTGCGCCTGTCCATGACGCAGCCGCCGTTGTCGCAAGCCATCCGGGCGCTGGAAGAGACGCTCGGCGTCGAATTGTTCGCGCGCACCAAGCGTTCGGTCGAACTCACGTCGGTGGGCGCCGATCTGTTGCCCGAGGTGCAGCGTCTGCTGGCGAGCGCCGAGAGCCTGCGGCCGCTCGCGCAGAGCCTCGCGCGCGGCGAGGCGGGCGTGTTGTCGCTGGCTTTCGTTTCCACCGCGGACTACGGCCTGCTGCCGCTGTTGCTGCGCGATTTCGGCGCGCGCCATCCGCGTGTGCGGCTGGAATTGACCGAAGCCACCAGCGACGTGCAGGTGGACGAACTGGTGGCCGGGCGCATCGACGCGGGTCTCGTGATTGCGCCGCTGCCGCCCCGCCACGCCACCCAGCTCTCGTGGCTGCCGATCGCGCGCGAGCCGCTGGTGATCGCCATGTCGACGGACATGGCAGCGCGCGTGGCGAGCGCCACTGGCGACGATGCCGACCCGCGCGCCGAATGGCTGGACACGCCGATCAGCCTGCGCGACGTCGCCGATGCACCGCTCGTGGTCTTCCCAAGACGTCTGGCGCCAGGCTTTTATGACATCATTATGGATTGCTATGGCGTGGCGGGCCTCGCGCCCCGGGTCGGCCAGGAAGCGATCCAGATGCAAACGATCGTAAGCCTCGTGTCGGCCGGCATGGGTGTCGCACTGGTGCCGCAATCGTTGCGTAATCTGCGCCGCACCGGCGTCGTGTACCGGCCGCTTTCCGAGTCGGTGCCCGCGATCGAGACGGGCCTCGTCTGGCGGACCGCGGAGGTGAGCCCGGTACTGGCGGGCTTCATCGACATCGTGCGGGGGCATGCGTCGACCGTCGAAGCGCAGCCGTCCGCCGCGCCGCGCATTTAGACGTGTCCTCGCGAACGCATTGCCGGCCGGACCGTCCAATGCATGCACCGCAAGGTGCGGGCAGCGCCGCCCACCCAGATAAAACCTGCTTCTGAACCTGAACTGCCCATAACAACACGATGCTCATTCACCCCAATTTCGACCCCGTTGCCATTCATCTGGGGCCGCTCGCAGTGCGCTGGTATGGACTGAT
Organism: Paraburkholderia sp. RL17-347-BIC-D; assembly: GCF_046027915.1. Classification (NCBI taxonomy): domain Bacteria; kingdom Pseudomonadati; phylum Pseudomonadota; class Betaproteobacteria; order Burkholderiales; family Burkholderiaceae; genus Paraburkholderia; species Paraburkholderia sp. RL17-347-BIC-D. Next base: position 17,841 of record NZ_JARESS010000078.1, on the reverse strand, counting down.
GTACCTCGTCGCGTTCATCGCGGCGATCGTCGTCGGCCGGCTGCGGCTGCGTTTGCCGTACGTCGCCGCGCAAGGCTGGACCGCCAAAGATATCGACGACATGCTGTTTTACGGCGTGCTGGGCACGATTCTCGGCGGCCGGCTCGGCTACGTGCTGTTCTACAAGGCGAGCTTTTATTTCGCGCATCCGCTCGACATCTTCAAGGTGTGGGAAGGCGGCATGTCGTTTCACGGCGGCTTTCTCGGCGTGACGTTTGCCATGGTGCTGTTCGCGTACCAGCGCAAACGCTCGTGGCTGCAAGTTACCGACTTCGTCGCGCCGATGGTGCCCACCGGCCTCGCGGCAGGGCGCCTCGGCAACTTCATCAATGGCGAGTTGTGGGGCCGCGTGACCGATCCGTCGGCGCCGTGGGCCATGCTGTTTCCGGGCGCCGCGCCCGACGACGCCGCGTGGCTCACCGCGCATCCGCAATTGGCCGCGCAATGGCATCTGAACGAAGTGTTCGCGCAATATCACATGCTGCCGCGCCATCCGTCGGAGCTGTATGAAATCGCGCTGGAAGGCGTCGCGCTGTTCTTCGTGCTGTTCTTCTTCTCGCGCAAACCGAAGCCGATGGGCGCGATTTCCGCCGTGTTTCTGATCGGCTACGGCCTCGCGCGCTTCACGGTCGAATTCGCGCGTGAGCCGGACGATTTCCTCGGTCTGCTGGCCATGGGGCTTTCCATGGGCCAATGGCTGTCGCTGCCGATGATCCTCGCCGGTATCGCCATGCTGGTGTGGTCTTATCGCCGCGCGCGCCGTGAACCGGCGCAGGCGGTCAGTGCGAGTTGATCTGACTGACCGCTACGTTTTATCGTAGCCAATGAGAAAAAGCCACGGCATGCCGTGGCTTTTTCTCTTGCTGCGTCAAAGCACCGCTGCAAGCAGTAAAAAAACGCGTTACTTCATCTGCACCGAGCCCGACACATTCACAGTGACCGTCGACGTGCCGCCTTCGATCGGCACCGGCGCCGAAGCCTTCGCGTCGGCGCCCATGGCGCGTGCGCTCATCATCATCATCGGACGCGGCATCACGCCGTTGTGGCCGACGTTGACCTCGCGAATCGAATAACCGCTGTAGCCGAACGCCTGCGCGGATGAAGCGGCCTGTTCGCGGAACGACTTGATCGCTTCGCCGGTGAGCTTCTGCTCGGCCGCGCGCTGCGCTTCAGGCGAGAGCGAGAACTGCACGTTGCCGACCTGCATGATCGATGCCATTTGACCCGCGAGTTTCGACACCGCGGCGAAGTCGTGCGATTCGAGCACGATCTCCGTGCGGCCGCGCCATGCGGAAATGCGCCCGTCACGGTCGGTGGACGGATAGATCGAGAACGAACCCGTGCGTGCCGTTACGCTGTTCACACCCTTGGCCTTTTGCAGCGCCGAATCGGCGCGCTGGTTCAGCGTTGCCGTGAGCGCCGACGGATCGCTCGCTTCCTGCTCGTAGAACAGCGTGATATCGACGACGTCTTGCGGCACTTCCGCGCTGGCCTGCGCGTTGAGCGACAGCACGCCGGCCGGCTGATACTGCATGACGCCTTGCGCGCGTGCGCCGGCCGGCGTCAGTGCGAGCGCGGCAGGCGCGGCGCAGACGAGAGCGAAAGCGAGTGCACGTGCGGTGTTTTTCGTCATTGTTGGACTCCTTGCTTGAACAGGTTGTGCACGATCGGGGCAAGCGCCGCGCAATGGCACGGCGTTTGCGAGTCCCGTTTTTGAGTCCGTTAGGCGCTTGTAACCTGAGCTTGGTTCCCCGGTTTGACGTTGCTTTAACGTTTGCGTGTGCATGAATACGCGTCGCGCATCCATCAGGCATGCAAGCTCAAGCGAGCCGCTTGGTAATGAAGCGCCATTCGGCTTCGGTCACCGGCGTGATCGACAGGCGGTTGCCTTTGGCGAGCACGCGCATGTCCTTGAGTTCGTCATGCTCGCGCAGCGCGGCGAGCGGAATCAGCGGGATCTTCTTCTTGAACACCACATCGACGAGCACCCAGCGCGGCGTTTCCTGCGACGACTTCGCGTCGTAGTAGGGACTCTTCTTATCGAACTGCGTGGGGTCCGGATACGCGGTGGACGATACCTCGGCGATTCCCGCGATGCCGGGCTCGGGACAGCTCGAGTGATAGAACAGCACACCGTCGCCGACCTGCATCATGTCGCGCATGAAATTGCGCGCCTGATAGTTGCGCACGCCGGTCCACGGCAACGTGCGATGCGGTGCGTTGGCGAGATGATCGATGCTTGCTTCGTCCGGTTCGGACTTCATTAGCCAGTAGCGCATGAATCGAATTGAACGTTAAGGGGTTGAAGATGCGGAGAAAATCGGCGTACAAAAAACAGCGCCCAAAGAAAAACGGCACCGAACCGAAGTCCGATGCCGTTCTAAATAAGGTCCCCGCCTTAGCCGCTAGGCCGGCATCCTGAACCGGGGGTTCAGAATTGGTCGCAGTTAGCAACACTTCGGGTACATCAGACAGAGTGACGCGCACACCCGTGCTACAAATTTCCGCAACCGTGCACATGGCATTGGTTCAAGGAATATATGACCTTGGCGAACCAGGCAGGGAAGCTAAACCGATGAAGCTGAACTACCGATTGAACTCAAACGTTTGCTGAATCTTGCACGCCTTGTGCTCACGCACTCCGTTTGAATCCGCCGCCGATCTCAGGACCGGCAGCACGATAACACACGACCCTTACTGCATGCTGTACTGCTCAATCACAGTACCCAGCTGTTCGTTCATTTGATGCATTGTACGCCGGATTTCTTCAGCGGGAAATGCTTCTCCGTGTCTCACGCTCGATTGCAGTCTAAGCAGTTCCGATGCCAGCGACAGCGCAGCCATGACAGCAATGCGATCCGTGCCGCGCACGTTGCTGTTATTGCGGATCTTCGACATTTCGGCGTCGACGCGTGCGACCGCTTCGAGCAGCGCCGCTTCCGTTTCCGGCGAGCAGGCGAGGCGATAGGGCACGCCGAGGATCGATACTTCGATCTGCTTGGTGGTCATGCATTTTCTCCGTGGCGGGTCACGTCGCTCTCAGCTTCGACTTCGTGCTGAGCCGGCTCGAGCAGATCGAGCTGGTTGTCCGGCTCGCTGTTCGCGCGGGCACGCGGCAGCTTCTCGAGAATCGCATTCAGGCGCACCTGTGCGTCGTCGATCTTCGCCGATAGCGCGTCGCGTTCCGCCTGCAGCGCGTTACGTTCCTCGCGCAGCATTGCAAGTTCCGTGCGCGTGGCTTCGACTTCGGCGCGCGATTGGGCGAGCTGCTCTTCGAGCGCGAGTCGCGCTTCATTGTGGCGTTGGCTGATCGCAATCAGCTTGCCGATATTCTGTGAAAGTGTTTCGAGTTCGGTGAGCATGTGCTGCGTCCTCTAAAGACATCGCATTTTAGCGCGGAATGTCGCAGGTTCCGACAATTGTCTCGTTTCGAGACGTAACAACATCGCTTTGTGCAGGCTTTTATCGACCATATGATGAAAAAGTACTCACGCGTCGGACAATAGCCTGCACTTAACAGAACAGATGGCCCACGGTCCCGGCATTATTGACGGACCCCGAGGCCGCTCCTAAACTTGCCGCACTCTGGTGCCCGCGTGCGCTTTTCAACGGCGCGCGCAGTTAAACGGGAAGCAGGGCGCGCCGTTCACGTGAACGCGCCAACCTGCGCTGCCCCCGCAACGGTAAGCGACAGCATTCGTCATGCAAGTCGATTCTGATCGCGTGTTGGAAGTTCAACTCGCGAGTGTGCCACTGCGCGTCACGCGTGGGAAGGCGGAATCGATGTGTCGCCAGCCCGGATACCGGCCAGAGGGAGAGGCACGTCACGCGCGAAAATGTTAAATACGCGGGCGCCTCGTTACGCATCGGCCTGCGGGGAAGCGGGCCGCGCACGCTATCCACAGGACTTTCATCCCATGCTGTCCCCCTTCGCCCGCGCGGCGTTGCTCGCCTTCGCGGGCCTGCCGATCGTCGTGCCTGCGCAAGCTGCTCCTTCATCTTCTTCTTCGTCCTCGGCGGCGGATTCATCGGCCGCCGTGCCGTCTTCGGCGGTGCTGTCGCCCGTGGTGGTGACCGCGGAGCGCGGGCCGCAAGCACTCGCCGATGCGATCCCGCAGACGTCGCTGTTCGATCAGCAGGATATCGCCGACACCACCGCGACCGATTTGCCCGGCCTCCTGCAACTCGCTCCCGGCGCGCAAATCTCACGTACAGGTGGCCCTGGTTCGACCACCAGCCTCTATTTGCGCGGCGCGTCGTCGACGCAATCGCTGCTGCTGATCGACGGCGTGCGGGTCGATTCGGTGAGCCTGGGTGCGCCGCAACTCGCGCAGATTCCGCTCGACCAGATCGATCACGTCGAGGTGGTGAACGGCAACGTGTCGGCGTTGTACGGCTCGGGCGCGATTGGCGGCGTGGTGCAGGTATTCACGAAAGAGGGCGGTGACCACCCGCCGCGTTTCAATTTTTCGCTGGGCTACGGCAGCTATCACACGCAGACGCAGCAGGCCGGCGTGAACGGCGCATTGGATAAAGACGGCAACACGACCTTCAGCATCTCGCTCGCGCGGTCGAAAGACGACGGCTTCTCGTCGCTCAATCCACGCGAGGCGCCCAACGCCAATCCGAATGCGAACGGCTATCTGAACGAGAGCATCTCGGCTTCGCTGCGCCACAAGTTCAACGACAAATGGGATGCCGGCGCCAGCTACTTCCAGTCGAACGGCAACAACAGCTACGACAATGCGTACGGCGTGCCGACCGATCTGAACAACCTGTACAGCAAAGTGCGCCAGGTCTCGGTGTTCGCGAACGGCAGGCTGACCGACTGGTGGACGACGCACTTCATCGTCGCCGAAGGTGACGACCGCAGCGTGTCGAATACCAACGGCGTGTACAACGGCCGCTTCGATACCGACAATCGCCAGTACACATGGCAGAACGATTTCGCGCTGGCCGCGCAGCAGAAGTTGCAGGTCGGCTATGAGCATCTCGATCAGAGCCTCGATTCGGATACGTTCGCGGCGCCCGACCGGCATGTGGATTCAGGTTTCGTCGGCTATACGGGGCGCTTCGGGCGCAATCAGATTCAGGCCAACGTGCGGCGCGACCAGTATTCCGATTTCGGCGGAGCGAACAGTTACTATCTCGGCTATGGCTTCGACATCACCGGCCATTGGAAGGTGACCGCAAGCTATTCGGATTCGTTTCGCGCGCCCAGCTTCGACGATCTGTACTATCCGTTCAGCGGCAATCCGTCGATCCAGCCGGAGCGCAGCCATTCGATCGAAGCCGCGCTGCACTACGCATCGAATGCGCTCGGCGTGATGCGCCTGACCGCATTCCAGACGCGCTACGCGAATCTGATTAGCTACGAGCAGGTGACGCCCGGTATCTATCTGGCACAGAACGTCGGCCATGCAAAGGTGCAGGGGCTCGAAGGATCGTGGAGCGGCCATGTCGGCAAGACGGATGTGCGCGCGTCGGTGACGCTGCAAAATCCCGTCGACCTCGACAACGATGCCGACCTCGTGCGGCGTGCGCGGCGCTTCGGGGCGCTGACGGTGAACCGCAGCATCGCCGCGTGGCGCGTCGGCGGCGAGTGGATCGTGAGCGGCCCGAGCAATGACAGCAGCGGCAAACTGGGCGGCTATGGCGTGGTGAATCTGTCGGCGCGCTACAACATCACGAAAGCATGGTACGTGGCCGCGCAAATCCAGAATCTGTTGGACAAGGACTATGAAACGGCCTACTCGTATAACTCGCCGCGGCGCGGTGCGTATCTCACGGTTGGTTGGCAGCAGCAGTGAGCGAGTCGCTTCGCTAAGGTCGTGCGGATGAGCCGACACATGAGCCGACACGCGAGTTCGATGCCCGCGACACTGCGCGTGATGAGCGCGAAGCGCGCGGCCGCGATCTGGCTTGCGCTCGCCGTGATCGCTGTGGCGGTGTTGATGGCGTCGCTTGCGTTGGGCAGCGTGTCGCTTGCGCCGATGCGCGTGCTGGCAGCGCTGATGCCGTCGCATGCGTCGTCTGTCGGTTCTTCTGACTTAGCCGCCGAGATCGTCCGCACGCTGCGCTTGCCGCGCGCAGTGGCCGGTTTCGCCTGCGGCGCGTTGCTCGCGCTGGCCGGCGCGTTGCTGCAAGTGCTGTTGCGCAATCCACTCGCCGAGCCCTACGTGTTGGGCGTATCGGGCGGCGCGGCGACTTTTGCGCTGATCGCGATGATCGCCGGTTGCGCATGGTGGATCGTCGACGCGAGCGCGTTCGCCGGCGCATTCGTGTCGATCCTGCTGGTGCTCGGCCTCGCGCGCCGCGAGTTGTGGCGCGGCGAGCCGCAGGACACGTCGCCGCGCTTGCTGTTGACTGGCGCGGTGATCGCGGCCGGCTGGGGCGCGCTCATTACTTTGCTGCTCAACCTCGCACCCGACAATCGCTTGCGCGGCATGCTGTTCTGGCTGACCGGCGACCTCAACGGCGGCACGATGCCCTGGACGGCGCTCGCCGCCCTCGCTATCGTGCTGGTTGCGATCGTGCCTGTCGCGCCGCGTCTGAATGTGCTGCTGCGTGGCGACGCCGCCGCGCAGGCGTTGGGCGTCGCGGTGATGCCGCTGCGTTTGCGGGTGTATCTGGTGGCTTCGCTGGCGGCGGCCGCGGCGGTGACGACCGCGGGCACCATCGGCTTTGTCGGACTGGTCGTGCCGCACATGCTGCGGCTCGCGTTTGGCAACGATCAGCGCATGCTGCTGCCGGCCGCAGCGCTCGGCGGCGGCGTCGCGGTGATGGGCGCGGACCTGATCGCGCGTACCGTGATCGCGCCGGCGCAGCTGCCGGTCGGCGTGATCACGTCGATGATCGGCGTGCCGGTGTTTCTGTGGATGCTCCTGCACAGGCGCCGATGATGCAAGCTCACTCCATTTCCGAATCCGTCCTCAGCGCGCAACGTTTGACCTTGCGTGTGGGCGCGCGGACTTTGCTCGACGCCTTCACGCATACCTTCTACGCAGGCGAGATCTGGTGCGTCGCCGGCCCGAACGGCGCGGGCAAGACAACCTTGCTCTCCACGCTCGCGGGCTTGTTGCAACCGTCGGCGGGACATGTCGAACTCGACGGCGTGCGCCTCGCCGACTGGCCGCCGCTGCCGCTCGCGCAACGCCGCGCGCTGATGCCGCAAAACGCGCCCGACGCATTCAGCGCGAGCGTGCTCGATATCGTGATGCTCAACCGCTTCCCGCATCTCACCGCCTGGGGCTGGGAGCGCGAAGCTGATCGCGAAGCGGCGCACGCGGCGTTGGACTTGTTGGGCCTCGCCGCGTTCGCCGCGCGTGATGTGCTGTCACTCTCCGGCGGCGAGCGGCAACGCGTGGCGCTGGCGGCGGTGCTATGCCAGGAAGCGCCGTTGCTGCTGCTCGACGAGCCGTTGTCGCATCTCGATCTGCATCATCAGATCGACTGCCTCGAGGCGTTGGCCACGTGGACGCGCGAGCCTCGTCGTACAGTGATGTTTTCATGTCACGACCTGAACCTCGCGCGCCGCTTCGCCACGCATGCGCTGCTGCTCGACGGCGCGGGCGGCGCGTATGCCGGACCGGTGCACGACGTGCTGACCCCCACGCTGGCGAGCCGCGCATTCGGCTATCCGTTGATTCTGATTCGCGACGGCGATCACGAGGCGCTGATTCCCGCGCCGCGCGCGCGTCACGAATCGCCTGCCGGACATGACACGCCGGCAAGCTGATCGCTTCATTCCCACATTCTCTTTCAGACACACGCTCATGACTTCTTTGCCACGCTTGCCCGGATTGCCCGAAGTCGAACCGCTCGATCAAACGCTGGGTGACGAGCTGCAGCACATCATCGATACCAAGACGAAGCCGCCCGGCAGTCTCGGCCGGCTCGAAACGCTCGCGCGTCAGATGGGCCTGATTCAGCGCACGACGCGTCCCACCGTGACGCGCCCGGCGATGATCGTCTTCGCCGGCGACCACGGTGTCGCCGAAGAAGGCGTGAGCCCTTATCCGCAGGCGGTGACCGCGCAGATGGTCGCCAACTTCCTCGCCGGCGGCGCGGCGATCAATGCGTTGAGCCGCGTCTCGGGCATCGAGCTCGAAGTCGTCAACGCGGGCATTGCGACGCCGTTGCCGTCGACGGCGGGTCTCGTCGACATTCCCGTCGCGGCCGGCACGCGCAATTTCGCGCGCGAGCCGGCCATGAGCCGCGACCAGGCACTCGCTGCGATGCAGGCGGGCGCGGCGCGCGTGCGGCATCACGCGGCGCTCGGCACCAATGTGATCGGCTTCGGCGAGATGGGGATTGCGAACACCTCGGCGGCCGCGTGTCTGATGAGCCGGTTGTGCGGCGTGCCGATCGACGAATGCGTCGGCCGCGGCACGGGTCTCGACAACGCGGGGCTCGCGAGGAAGCGCAACGTGCTGGCCTCGGCGCTCGCACGTCACCCCGTGTCCACCGATCCGCTCGACGTGCTTGCCACCTTCGGCGGCTTCGAGATCGCGATGATGGCGGGCGCCTATCTCGCGGCCGCCGAGGCACGTATGACGATTCTGGTCGATGGCTTCATCGCGACCTCGGCCTTGCTGATCGCCGACGCCTTCGCGCCGAGCATTCGCGAGTATTGCGTATTTGCGCATGCGTCGAACGAAGCGGGGCATCGGCGCATGCTCGATCATTTCGGCGCGCTGCCGTTGCTGTCGCTCGACATGCGTCTTGGCGAAGGCACTGGCGCGGCGCTCGCGGTGCCGCTGTTGCGCGCGGCAGCGGCGTTCATCAACGAGATGGCGAGCTTCGAATCGGCCGGCGTTGCGAATCGCGATGCGTGATCCGCTTGATCCTTCAGACAGAAACGCTCGACCGGCACACACATGAATCCGCTCGCGGAACTGCGCTATTTCTTCACGGCACTCGGCTATTTCACGCGTGTGCCCGTGCCGCGCTGGGTCGGCTATGAGCCGCATTATCTGAACGCGGCGGCGCGTTATTTTCCGCTCGTCGGTGTATTGATCGGCGGATTGAGCGCGGTGGTGTATCTCGCCGCGCTGCGCGTATTTCCCGCGGGCGTGGCGGTGCTGCTGTCGATGGCCGCGTCGCTGCTCGTGACCGGCGCGTTCCACGAGGACGGTCTGGCTGATTGCGTCGATGCGTTCGGTGGCGCCTATACGCGCGAAGATGTAATGCGAATCATGCATGACTCGCGCATCGGCGCTTTCGGCGCTATCGCGCTCGTCATCGCGCTTGCATTGAAGTGGCAGACGCTCGTTGCATTGCCGCCGATGCGTGCCGCAAGTCTGATGATTGCCGCGCACGCGGCGAGCCGTACCTGTGCGATCAGCTACCTGGCTACCCTCGATTACGTGCGGGCCGAAGGCAAGGCCAAACCGGTGGCGCAGCGCCTGAGCGCGGGTGCGTTCATGTGCGCCGCGATATTCGGCTTGCCGTGGCTGCTGTGGCCGAACGGGCTCGCTGCGCCGGACTGGCGCTTCGCGGGCTCGGTGGCCGTGGTTCTGCTCGTACTTCGCGTGGCAATGGGCCGTTATTTCGTCAGACGCATTGGCGGTTATACCGGCGACTGCCTCGGCTTCGCGCAGCAAGTTTTTGAATTGAGCATCTACCTGGTGGGGCTCGCATGGATATCGTCCTGATTCGTCATCCCGCGGTCGCGCTCGATGCGGGCGTGTGTTACGGCCATAGCGACGTGGCGCTCGCCGAAGATGCCGAGGTGTCGTCCACCGCGCTCGCCCTGAAGCTCGCGACTTTGCAGGTGCCCGCGCCACGCGTGCTGATGTCGAGTCCGTTGAAACGCTGCTCGGCGCTCGCCGCCGAGTTGGCGAACGACTTCGGCTCCGTGATCAGTCACGACGATCGTCTGATGGAAATGAACTTCGGCGCTTGGGAAGCGCAACGCTGGGACGCCATCGATCGCGAATTGCTCGACGACTGGGCGGCCAACTTCGAACACGCGCGCGCGCATGGTGGCGAGAGCGTCGCGCAGTTCGTCGCGCGGGTACGTGCATGGCTCGACGCATTCGCGCTCACGCGCGAGTTGTCGCCGGCCTATGTGGTCACGCACGCGGGTGTAATGCGGGCGATCGCGTCGATCGTGCTGGACGTGCCGCTGGAACGCTGTCTGCGATGGTCGCTCGATATGAGCGGGATCGTCTGGTTGCGCAGAAACGATGCAACGCAGCAGTGGTCGTTGGTGCGCTGGAATGCGTAAGGCGGGTCGCGGCTGATCACCCGCGCGTTACTGCGCGCCAGGCTTTCTGCGTGAGCGCGCCACTTCGAGGTCTTCGCACATCTGCTTCGCGCCCTGCGCGATGCGCGGCGCCGGGCGGTTGATCAGATCACCGTCGATAGCGAACAGATTGTTGTTTGCCACCGCTGTCAGGCTCGGCCATGCGCGCCATGTGCCGAGTTGCGGCAAGGTGGTGTCCGGTTTGGTCGCGCCGGGTGCCGCCGTGACGATCGCTTCCGGATTCGCCGCGAGCACTGCTTCGGTCGAGACGGTCGGCACCAGCGGTTCAAGTTTGGCGAACACGTTGCGGCCGCCGCACAGCGCAATCACGTCGCTGACCATGTGCTCGCCGTTGAGCGTCATCAACGGTTGGTCCCACACCTGATAGAACACGCTGACGGGCGGACGGCTCGCATACTGGTTGCGCAGTTTCGCGATGTCCAGACGGTAGGTGGCCGCCGCCGCATCCGCCGCCGATGACGTGCCTAATAGTTGTCCAAGCTTCGTCAACGACACGGCCACGTCGTCGAGATGATGCGGCTCGCTGAAGAACAGCGGAATGTGCATCTCGCGCAGTCGATCGAGCTGACGCTGCGCATTGCCATGCCGCCACACCACGATCAGATCGGGCTTGAGTGCGACGATGCGCTCAAGGTCGAGCGCCTTGTTATCGCCGACGCGCGGCAACTGTTTCGCCTCGGGCGGATAGTCGCTGTACGACACGGCGCCGACCACTTTCGCGCCGCCGCCCGCGGCATACAGCAATTCGGTGACGTGCGGCGCGAGGCTGATGACGCGTTGCGCGGGAGCGGGCAGGGTGACGGTTGCGCCGGTATCGTCGGTGACGGAGATGGCGGCATGCGCGTGCAGTGCGTTGACGAAGACCGCGGCGGCGAAGGTGAAGCGGGCGAGTCGGTTCATCGGGGGAGGCTGCGGGGCGCGTAGTTATTGTGGGGGCGAGGGCTTCGTATTCTTTGAATCAGCACGCTCGCGTTGCATCGATCTCTCGTACGGCTTCGCACAAGCTCTGTTCGAAGCGTGTCCATTCGGCCTCGCTCGCAGGCAAGCCGAATCGGACACTGCCCGACGAAGTGAACAGACGCGTCCATACGCCGCGTCGTGCGAGGGCTTCATGCAAAGCGGCGGCGTGCGCGTCGTCGGTCCACGCGAAGAGCGGTGTGCCGCGTGTGTCGAAGCCTTGTGCATGCAGCAGGTCGACCAGTCGCGCGCTTTCGGCATCGAGCCTAGTGCGCATATCCCGTTGCCAGGCTTCATCGGCGAAGGCGGCTTTGACGGCGTGGCGGGCCGGACCACTGACCGTCCAAGCGCCGAGCGTGACGCGCAAACTTTGGAGCAAAGCAGGCACGCCGAGTACGAATCCCGCTCGGACGCCGGCGAGGCCGAAGAATTTCCCCGGCGAGCGCAACACGATCATGCCCTCGCAATGCGTGCTCGCCGCGAGCGACGCCGACGGCATCGTATCGGCAAAGGCCTCATCGACCAGCAGCGTGCCGCCGCGCGCGCTCAACTGCTCATGCCAGTGCAACAACCTTGCGGCGCTCAGATGCGCGGCGGTCGGATTGTTCGGATTCACGACGACTACATGCATGAGCGCTTCGGGCAATGTTTCCCAGCCGACATCGAGCGGCATCACTTCATGGCCGCTGCGTTTGAACGCAGGCGCGTATTCGCTATACGTAAGCGGCGCGATGCCGACGCACGCGCGCGGCAGCAGCGCGGGCAGCGCGCGAATCGCCGCCTGGCTGCCTGCGACGGGCAGCACATGTGCGGCATCGGGCGCGCGGTAGTAGCGCGCGGCGCAGGCGGCGAAATCGTCGCCGTCGTCGGGCAGGCGGCGCCAGGCATCGGCGGGAATCGGCGGGACCGGAAAGCCGTGCGGATTGATGCCCGTCGACAGGTCGAGCCATTGCTCGTATGGAATGCCATAGCGGCTGGCCGCTTCGTGCAGATTGCCGCCATGCACGACCGCGTCGATCGCGGTGCCCGTTTCGTTCGCGCGACTGCTCATTCGCTCAACCATGAAAGGGCACGCTCAACAGCGCCAGCACGATCAGCACCGCAAGCCACAGAATGACCGTGCGCTCGACCAGAGCCAACGCGGCGGTCACGTGGCTGGCTTTCGCGGAATGCCCGAAGCCGAGCGTCGGCCGGTGTTCGAGCGCGCCGTGATACACCGCCGGCCCGCCGATCAACACGTTCAGACTGCCTGCGCCGGCGGCCATCACCGGTCCGGCGTTCGGGCTGTCCCAGCGCGGCGCCTGCTCGCGCCAGCAGCGCCACGCGGTGCGCGTGTCGCCGAGCAGCGCATAGCTGGCGGCGGTCAGACGCGCGGGAATCCAGTTGAGCACATCGTCGATGCGCGCGGCCGCCCAACCGTAGCGCAAATAGCGCGGCGTGCGATAACCCCACATCGCGTCGAGCGTGTTGGCGAGACGAAACCCGAGCGCGCCCGGACCGCCTGCAATGGCGAACCAGAACAGCGCGCCGAAGATCGCGTCGTTGCCGTTTTCGAGCGCCGATTCGACGGCGGCGCGCGACAACGCGCCTTCGTCGGCATCCGCGGTTTCGCGTGAGACGATGCGCGCGGTCAGCAAACGCGCTTGTGGGAGATCGCGCCGCGCCAACGCCTGAGCGATCGGCGCGATGTGATCGTGCAGACTGCGCGCGCCGAGCGCGAACCACAGCAACAGCACATGCACCACGCAGGCCGCAAAAAACGGCAGCACGGCGATGAGACACCATGCAATCAGAACTGGCGGCATCACCGCCAGCGACCACGCCAGCAGACCTTTGAGCCGCAAGCGCCGGCCGGTGTTGTAGCGCGTTTCGAGACGCGTCGCCCATTTGCCGAAGCCCACCAGCGGATGCGCCGCGCGCGGCTCGCCGAACCAGCGGTCGACGGCGACGCCCGCGGTGGCCAGCGTCACGAGAAGCGGGAGCGAGAGCATCACGCGGGGCTCGCGGTTTTCAGCGCGAGCGGCAGACCGGCGACCATCATCGTGGCCTGGGTGCTCAACGCGGCGATGCGCTGGTTGAGCCGGCCGAGTTCATCGACGTAAAGACGCGTGGCCGCGCCGAGCGGCACCACGCCGAGGCCGATTTCGTTGCTGACCACGATGAGCTTGCCTTTGGCATTGGCGAGCGCCGCTTCGAACGCGGCGACCTGCGCGTGATATTGATCGAGCGGCAAGCCTTCGCCTTCGGGCGGGCAGAGCAGATTGGCGAGCCACAGCGTCAGGCAATCGATCAGGATGCAGTGGCCGGGCGCGTCGCTTTGCGTCACGGCGCCGGCGAGATCGACGCCCGCTTCGAACAACCGCCAATGCGCCGGACGCCGCTCGCGATGGTGGGCAATGCGCGCGCGGAATTCGGCGTCGTCCGTTACGCGCGCGGTGGCGATGTAGGTAACGGGCAGGGCGCTGTCGCTGGCAAGCTGTTCGGCGTGCACGCTCTTGCCTGAGCGGGCGCCGCCGAGAACGAAGGTGAGGTCGCGGGGAGTCATCGCGTGATTGTACCGGCGTGCAGCGCGGGCCGGCGCGATGGGATAATGCCGCGTTCGACGCGGTCCACGCGCTGCGCTGCTGCATGAAGGATGCGTTGCCGCTTGACTCAACGACTGTCCGATTTGCGTGGCCGACTGACCGGCACGGACTGCCTGACTGCCCGATCCATTGCCTGAATTGATGCCTGTTCACCGCCGAGCCCGAGAATCCGTGACCACCACTTCGACCCCGCCTGACGCCGTACCCGTGCCGCGCGGTACGCTGATGATCCAAGGCACCACGTCCGATGCGGGCAAGAGCACGCTGGTCGCCGGTCTGTGCCGGCTCGCGCGCCGCGCCGGGGTGCGGGTCGCGCCGTTCAAGCCGCAGAACATGGCGCTCAACAGCGCGGTGACGGTGGACGGCGGCGAGATCGGCCGCGCCCAGGCCTTGCAGGCGGTCGCCGCGGGCATTGCCGCGCACACCGATCTGAACCCGGTGCTGCTGAAACCGACGAGCGATCGCGGCGCGCAGGTGATCATCCACGGCAAGGCGCGCATGAATCTCGACGCGCGGGCGTATCACGACTACAAACCCGTCGCGTTCGAAGCGGTGCTGCAATCGTATGCGCGTCTGCAGGCGTCGTACGAGACGATTTTTGTCGAAGGCGCGGGCAGTCCGGCCGAGATCAATTTGCGCGATCGCGACATCGCCAACATGGGTTTCGCGGAGGCGGTCGATTGCCCGGTCGTGCTGGTGGCCGATATCGACCGCGGCGGCGTCTTCGCCCATCTCACGGGCACGCTCGCGTGTCTGTCGGCGAGCGAGCAGGCGCGGGTGCGCGGCTTCATCATCAACCGCTTTCGCGGCGACGTCAGTTTGCTGAAGCCCGGTTTGGACTGGCTCGAAGCGAAGACCGGCAAACCGGTGCTCGGCGTGATTCCCTATCTGCACGGCCTGACGCTCGACGCCGAAGACATGCTGCCGCCCGAATTGCGCGCGGCGCACAGCGGCGGCGCGGCGCGCATGCTGCGAGTGGTCGTGCCGGTGCTGCCGCACATCAGCAATCACACGGATTTCGACGCGTTGCGCGCGCATCCGCAGGTCGATTTTCATTACGTGCGAAGCGGTACGCCGGTGCCGCCGGCCGATCTGATCATTTTGCCTGGCTCGAAGAACGTGCCCGGCGATCTGGCATTTTTGCGCGCGCAAGGCTGGGACGCGGTGCTGCAAAAGCATTTGCGTTATGGCGGCCGTGTGATCGGCATTTGCGGCGGCATGCAGATGCTCGGGCGCGAGGTGGCCGATCCGCATGGTGTGGAGGGCGCGCCGGGGACATCGGCGGGACTCGGCTGGCTCGACTACTCGACCGTGCTCACGCGCGAGAAGACGCTGAAGAACGTGACCGGACGCCTGGCGTTGCCCGGTTCGCCCGACGTGGCCGGCTACGAGATTCATATGGGCGAGACGCGCGGCCCGGCGCTCGACGCGCCCGCGCTGCGATTGGGCGACGCGCAGGCGGCGTATCCCGATGGCGCGATTTCCGCCGATGGCCAGATTCTCGCGACTTACGTGCACGGCCTGTTCGACACGCCGGCCGCGTGCGCCGCCTTGCTCGCGTGGGCGGGTTTGACCGATGCCGAGGAAATCGATTACCCGGCGTTGCGCGAAGCGTCGTTGGAACGTCTCGCGGATACGCTCGCGGAGCATCTTGATCTGCCGAAATTGTTTGCGGCGATTGGGTGATGGGGCGTTGAGCGCGCAGCGCTGATTAAATCCTGCTGGGAAAGAATCAAAGCCTGTAGAGCGGTTTTTCGCCTCATATGGTTCGAATAGAGTTCTGACATCGACGGCCGCCTCGGGGCCGACTCTTTCGACAAGGATCTCGTCATGAACTCGAACCGCTCCGCCGATCTGGCCGCTTTACTCCTTCGCGTCGCCTTGGGCGTGCTCTATCTCGCTCACAGTCTGCAAAAGATTTTCGTCTTCACGCTGCCCGGCACGGCGCAGTTCTTCGTCTCGCTCGGCTTGCCGGGTTGGCTCGGCTACGTGACGGCGTTCGTCGAATTGTTCGGCGGCATTGCGCTGCTGCTCGGCGTGCAGGTCCGCTGGGTCGCGTTGGTGCTGCTGCCGTTCATGCTCGGCGCGATGTCGCAGCATCTGCATAACGGCTGGGGTTTCGCATCGCCGAATGGCGGCTGGGAATATCCGGCGTTCTGGGCGGTGACGTTGGTGGTGCAATCGCTGCTTGGTGGCGGAGCGCTGGCGTTTAGCGGGGTGAAGGCGCCGCGGGCGGTGGCTGCCTGATCGGTCCACACTTGTAATCGAAGGCACGCGCCCGGAAGGCCGCGTGCTTTTTTTCATGGCGCGCGACGCCGCGCTGAGCCACGTTGATGCAATCAATACAACACCATCTGCGTACAACGAAACAACGCCATCGTCTTGCCGTTCGGATCGATGACCGTGGCGTCCCACACTTGCGTGTTGCGCCCGAGATGCACGCCTTTCGCGATCGCGCGAATCGTTCCTTGCGTCGCCGTGCCGAGAAAATTGCTTTTCAGTTCGATGGTCGTGAAATTGCGCGCCGTCTGCGGCAGATGCGCAATGCAGGCGTAGCCGCAGGCGGTATCGGCGAGACCGATCACGGTGGCGGCATGCAAAAACCCGTTCGGCGCCAGCAATTCCTTGCGCACGGTCAATTCCGCGGTTAGGACGCCTTCTTCCAGCGACAGCACATGCACGCCCAGCAAGGCGGGCAGCGAGCCTTCCTGGCGTTCGTGGAGGTGTTCGACGGTGCATTCCGGGCGGAGTTTGCTCATGAGATTCGGTTCCTCGATGGAAAAATCGGCGGGGCACGGCGGGCAATTACCCGTTTGGGGGCTTCGGCCAACGTGCATTTGTCGATATTATCAACGGCTGGGTCGGCAAGTGGACCTGAACCCGGCACGAGTCCGGCACGAATGCGGGCACACTTGCGCAGGTCAGAGCAAATACGCGGCAAACCGGCTGGCGGCGTCCAGCCTTCTTTCCGGGAGAATTCATGACGGTGATCGTGGTGGCGAATCCGAAGGGCGGCGTGGGTAAAAGCACGCTGTCGACCAATCTGGCCGGCTATTTCGCCGCGGCCGGCGAATGGGTCGCGCTGGCGGACCTGGACAAGCAGCAGTCCGCGCACGCGTGGCTGTCGCTGCGGCCCGACACGCTACCGGCCATCGAAACCTGGGAAGTCAATCAGGACGCGCCGGCCAGACCGCCCAAAGGGCTGGAGCACGCTGTCATCGACACGCCGGCCGGGCTGCACGGCAATCGTCTGAGTATCGCGCTGGATCTGGCCGACAAGGTGATCGTGCCGCTCCAGCCGTCCATGTTCGATATTCTGGCCACCCAGGAATTCCTTGAGCGGCTCGCCAAGGAAAAAGCGGTCAGGAAAGGCGCGATCGAAATCGGCGTGGTCGGCATGCGCGTCGATGCGCGCACGCGCTCGGCGGAGCAACTGCACCGCTTTGTCGAGGGTTTGAAGCTGCCGGTGCTGGGCTTCTTGCGCGACACGCAGAATTACGTGCAACTGGCGGCCCACGGGCTGACCTTGTGGGACGTCGCGAAAAGCCGCGTGGAGAAGGATCTGGAGCAGTGGCAGCCGATCGTCGAGTGGACTAACGGCACGGGCAAGAAGGGTTGACGCGGCAGGGCAGGCGGCCTGGCCGCCCGCTGCATGATGCGGCCCAAGTTGTTAATCCTGAGGGCTTCGCGCGAGGCGTGCGCCAGTGGACTACGAGTTGCTCTGGTCCAGATCTGCGTCTGAACGCCCCTGCGCTGTGGCTCGCCCTAGACAACCCTCTGCGCGGCGAGCGTGACGAACGCTCAATTGAACAACAGCGCGCTCAGGTCCAGTTCTGCGTCGGTACGTGATCGCGGCTGCCCTTGATCTTGTTGTTGTCGTCCACGAATACCAGGTCCGGCTTCCAGCCGGCCTTCAGTTCCGCTTCATCCACCACCGCGAACGCCGCAATGATCACCAGATCGCCCAGCTGCGCGCGCCGCGCGGCCGAG
>NZ_JARESS010000077.1:0-27677 GCF_046027915.1 Paraburkholderia sp. RL17-347-BIC-D | reverse complement strand
TATAGGCGTGCATGGCACGAAGGTGGACCTGCACCTGGAGCGGCTCTGGTCACACAACATCACGTTGACAACCGGCCTGGTGAATACGTACACCACGCCCATGCTGCTTTCAACTGTGGCGTCGAAACGCCTTGAACCGAAGAAGCTGGTCACGCACCGCTTCACGCTGGACCGGATCATGGATGCCTACACTACGTTCTCCGATGCGGTGCATTCGCGGGCCTTGAAGGTTGTCATCTCGAACGAGGGCGCGTAGATAAAAAACGGCCTGGACAAGCGGCTCCGGTTACGCCTGCTAGCGGGACTGAGCATCTTGGTAGCTACGGTTCCGACAGCACAGTTTGACCTGCCCTAGACACCGTGCGGTCCTGTGATTGTCACTACCGTGTCAAAGGACCAGGCTCCATGTGTCTGGGCCCGACTTTCATCGCGTGGCAAGGCTCCACGTCCCACGACATACGGTGAAATAACTTCCACATAGACTGTTATGGCACCCATGGCTAATGTGTCGGTATCGGATGCGATGCACTGACACACCCTTTCACCGCAGACGATAGCTTCCGCCACTACCGTTAGGGCATCGTCATGGAATCACTTGGAAAATTCACGCTTTACGTCACAGCTTTCGTCATCGCCGTGTCGCTGGTCGAAGCTGTCTGGCTTAGCCGGAAAAATCGCATAACCGACACGCCATTCGCATGGCACGAAGTGTGGCTTTCGCTCGCCGATGTTGTCGGGCGCAAGCTGCTCGCGCTGCTGCCGCTCTCGCTCGCAACCCCCATATTTGCCCTGGCATGGGAGCATCGCATCTTCACCGTAGAACTGAACAGCGCTCTGATGGTGCTCACGCTCTTCATCGGCCAGGAATTCTGCTACTACTGGTATCACCGGGCATCGCATCGCATCCGGTTCTTCTGGGCGACGCACGCTGTGCACCACTCGCCTAACCAGTTGACCCTTTCCACCGCGTACCGGCTCGGCGTGACGGGCAAGCTGTCGGGCTCGGCGATCTTCTTCGCGCCGCTCGTATGGCTCGGCGTGCGTCCTGAAGTCGTACTGCTGACGCTCTTCATCAACCTCATGTATCAATTCTGGCTGCATACCACGTGGATTCCGAAGCTCGGCTGGCTTGAGTATGTTTTCAATACGCCATCCTCGCACCGCGTGCACCATGCATCGAATGTCGATTATCTGGATGCGAACTACGGCGGCGTATTGATTATCTTCGACCGGCTGTTCGGCACCTACGTTGAGGAGCGCGCCGACGAACCTTGCCGTTACGGTCTCGTCACGCCGACCACCTCGCGCAATCCGTTCGTCGTCGAGTTCGAGCACTGGGCGACACTGGTGCGGGACGTAGTGAAGGCAAAGAACGTGTGGACGGCGATCAATCACATTCTCCAGCCGCCTGGCTGGCTGCCGGACGGCGGCGGCGAAACCACAGATGAACTGCGCCGCAGGAACAAGGCGCCTTGTGGCGAGCGCAAAGTGGCCAATGGCTGACCATACGTCCACTGACGCCTGGTCACCCAGAAGGAACTGTCAGAAAGCAATGGCAAGATGGCTGACATCAACGTGGTGGAAGTCGCCTGGTCCAACCTTGATCAGCCATTACTCAGGCGTGTGGGTCGCGTTCGACCACGACAAGATTCAGAAAACCGCAGTTGGGCGACCGCGCAGCAAGGTCAGCGTCAGCGCCTTCTCCGAAACAAGGACTGTCGTCGCAACAGGTTTCCTTGTTGCCTCGAAGGTTGGCTCGGCCGGAACGGTTCGTTCTTGATGTCGGTGCGAGCGTGGAGCAATCACCCCGCTCTATTTCGAGTGCGGATCGCCATTGACGATTCGAAACTGCACGAAAACGGTCGCTGCGAAACAACTGCGTCGAGCAAGGCATGAACGACCGGAATTGCCGAGAATCCGGGGACGCTGCCCGGCCCTGCCGATTCCACAGCTAATGCCAAGAAGCGGTTGCGGTGACACGGCGGGTTATCACGGCATTGGCAATATCGACGCGCCCGACCGACCCGTGTCGCCCCTTGCCTCGCCACGTGGCTCCAGGGCCGCCTTTCGTTTCGTCCGGAGGCGCAGCGGTCATTCGCCTTTGGACCTGCTGCCCGGTCATCGGCCAATGCCGTCATTCGAGTCAACGCGCCTTCGCCCGCAAGTTCTAATGCACAACGGCCATTCGATTCAGTTGGATGAGCGACAGACACATCCGTCATTGCCCGGCACATCCGTCACTTCGGTGTCAAGGTGAGGCAAGCTCCTCACTAACCGCGGAATCAGTTCCATGACGGGCAGCCGCAGCGATGCTGCCAGTTCGTCGATCGTTATCGTCTGGTCGCCGTCCTGTCCCAGCAACGTCACGACACTTCCAGTCCGGGCCTGCTCATTCTCCGTGATGTCGACCACGGTATGCTGGAACGAACGGCGCCCAAGAATACAAGCCTCCTGTCCGTGCACTATCACGCGGCCAAGCGGCGGCACGTGATTCAGTCCATCCCAGAAACCGATCGGCACGACACCGATCCGCACACGGCGTTCTAGCCGGATCGGTTCCGCATAGCCAATCCCCAAGACCGATCCAGCCGGATGCTCCTGAACGTGAATGATGCGCCCACGTACCGCGCGCAACATCGGCCGCAGCGGCGCACGCGCCATCCAGTCCGCGTCGAGCGCTCCGTAGAGAAGCCGACCAGGGTCGACCGCCTGATACGCCAGATGCGGATGCGCGAGCATCACCCGTGAACTCGCCAGCATCGTCATGACGTTATCGAATCCCGCGGCGCGTGCGTCGGCCAGCGCGGCATCGAACACGCCGGCCTGATTACGCGTCACGTCATCGCTCTCCGGCGAACTCAGATGCGTGTACACGCCTTTGAGCCGCACTGTCGACTGAGCGCGCAGTGCGTCGAACGCGGCTTGCCATTGCGACGGCAGAAAACCGAAGCGCCCGAAGCCCGGGTCGATCTCGAGGAATGCATCGACCGCTACGCCGGCATCGACAAACGCGCGCAGACTTTCGTGACTCTGGATCGTCACCGTCAGTCCCAACGCGGCAACCTGCGCCGCATCCTCCGGCAAGGTCGAGGCAAACAGCAGAATGTCGCGATCGATGCCCGCGTTGCGAATCGCGACGCCCTCTTCCGGGCTACCGACGCAAAAGCCATCGACACCCGCTTGCGCCGCCAACTGCGCAACCTTCGCGGCACCGAACCCGAATCCGTCGCCCTTGCAAACGAAGTAGATTTTGGTGGTTCGTCCCACCTGCTCACGCGCGACGGCCAGATTCGCCGCGATGGCGCCATAGTCGAGCTCGGCCCAACTGGGACGCAGCAAGCGCACACGTTGAGTATCGAGGACTGACTCAGGGATTGAAGCGGACATAGTCAAAGCCCCTGTCGTGGTCAGAGTAGTTTGCCGATAGCCGTAGCATCGGCGCCGGTCGATTGCAGAAACAGCGCCTCCTGCCTCGCGACGCGCTCCTGCCAGGAAAGCGTCTGGAGAAGCCCCCGCATCTCGGCGGTGCGGTGCTCGTCGACGCCGCGCCCCGCGCCTTCGAGCACGACGCCATACACTTCACGCGCCAGCTGCTCCGTGATGCGATCGTCAAGCACGTCCTCGCGCACGGCCTGCGGCGAACGTGTCAACGGATCTCCATGACCTGCGCCGCCCGCCGCGATATGGCAGAAACGATCGCCCTTGCGAAGTGCGGTCACCGTGCTCGGCATGGTCGGCAGCAACGTGCTTTGACCGTCGCGGGTCAGCAGATTGAGCGACGGCGATCCGCTCAGGCCGCCGTGCGAGCCCGACGGCCGATGTGCGCGCCGGTCCGAGCGCAGTCCGAGCAACGCGTGGTCGCTGCGCAATTCATAAGCGCGGCGCATTGCAAGGCCGCCGCGATGCCGGCCCGCGCCGCCGGAGTTGGTAACGAATCCATACTCGGTGATCTTGAGCGGCAGACGCGCCTCGATCAATTCGACCGGCTGGTTCGACAGATTGCCGAGTGGATTCGCAATGCCTTCGCAGCCGTCGGTACGACCACCGCCCCAACTGCCGAGAACGCCGTCGGTAATCAACCAGTTGCCGCGCCCGCCGCCCTTGCCATCCGAGCTACGGCCCGAAATCGACACGACCGACGGACCGCCCTCACCGAGCGCCGGAATCGTATCCGGCACGATCTGCGCGAACGCGCCTTGCAACACATCGAACATGCGGTAAGCGATGATCCCGCGCGCCGCGCATGCCGCCGGTTCCACCGGATTCACAATCGAGCCGCTTTCCGCGTACACGTGCACGGGCCGCGAAAACCCCTCACAGTTCGGCACATCGACACCAATCGCACAACGCACCGCCGCGTACGCGACCGATTGCGTGGTCGCGAACGGACCGTTGATCGCGCCCTGCACCTGCGCGTCAGTCCCAGTCCAGTCGATGCTGACCGTGTCGTCCGCCACGGTGACCTTGACGCGAAACGCGATCGGCACGGGCATATCGCCCAGGCCGTCGATGAAATCCTCGTAACGGTATTCACCGTTCGGCATCGTGCTGATAGCCTGGCGCGTCAGGCGCTCCGCGTAATCGTGCAGCGCTTCGACCAGCCGTCCGAAACCGTCCGCGCCGTATTTGTCGAGCAACTGCACGAGCCCCCGCTCACCGGCCTTGCACGAGGCCACCTGCGCGCGCAGATCGCCGCGCAATTGACCCGGCATGCGCGAGTTCGTCTCCAGCAGCGTGACGAGCGCGTCGTTGACAGCGCCTGCATCGCACAGCTTCATCAACGGAATCCGCAGACCTTCCTGATAGATTTCCGTCGCGCCGATCGCCATGCTGCCCGGCGCCATGCCGCCGATATCGGCGTGGTGGACGATGGTCGCAACATAGCCTTCGATACGCGACTCGTAAAACACGGGCTGAATCAGATACACGTCCGGCAGATGCATGCCGCCCGACGTGTAGGGGTCGTTCATGATGTAGATGTCGCCGGGCTTGCCGGCCGTGCCGAAGCGGCTCACTACGTTATCCATCGCGGCCGGAAACGCGCCGAGGTGAATCGGCAAGGTCAGGCCCTGCGCGATCACGCGGCCGGCGCAGTCGAACACCGCGGTGGAGAAGTCCATCGAATCGCGCACGATCGGCGAATAGGCAGTGCGTAGCACGACAAGCGCCATTTCGTCAGCGATCGAGCCGAGCGCGTTCTTGACGATTTCGAGTGTGATGGCGTCGGTGCCCGCTGAAGCGGCCTGCTGGGTATTCATGCGGATTGCTCCAGAAACGTGATGACAATGTTTTCGTGGGCATCGACGCGCGCGCCGGCATTCGGCGGCACGACGCAGGTCGAGTCGTACTCTTCGACAATCAACGGGCCGCTCATCGGCGCGGCGCGCAAATCGGCGCGCGAGATCACCGGGGTGTCGATAAAACCGTGGGTCTTGCCAAAATACGCCCGGCGCAGCACCGGCACGCGCGTGCCTGGCGAGCTCGCCCGGCTGCCACCGGCGCGTTGCGCGTCGTAGGCGCGGTCTTTCTGCGAGCGCAGCGAACCGACCGCGCGCAGATTGACGAGCTCGATAACCTCGTCCGCGGACGCGTGCCCGTAGGTGCGTTCGTGTTCCGCATGAAACGCGGCAGCAATCGGCGGGATGTCGAGCGGCTGACCGGCACGCCATTCGATCGGCACAGTCAACTCGTAAGCCTGACCCGTGTAGCGCAAATCCAGCGCACATGTCACAGCGATATCGTCGAAGGCATTGCCCTCGGCCGTCATATCCGCAGTGGCGCGTGCCACCAGGTCTTCGAGAACATTACCCAACTCCATCGCGGCGGAGTGATCGAGGCGGCAGAACATCGTCTGCATGAATTCATGTTGCGTCGACGAGAACAGCAGGCCGAGCGCGCTGAACACGCCAGGGCTCGGCGGCACGATCACCGTCTTCATGTCGAGCAATTCGGCGATCGCGTGGACAATGACCGGCCCGTTGCCGCCGAAGGCGAACAAGGCGAACTCGCGCGGGTCGCGGCCACGATACGTCGACACGGCTTTCACTGCGCGCGTCATCGTGGAAGCCGCAATCGAGAAGACGCCATAGGCGGCTTCGTACAGATCCGTGTGCGTAGGCTCGGCGATCTGCGTGCGCATTGCTTCGAGCGACCTCTGCTGGTTGATGCGCAACTCCCCGCCGGCAAGGAACTCCGGATTCAGATAGCCGAGCGTCAGCACGGCGTCCGTGAGCGTCGGAATAGTGCCGCCCGCGTCGTAGCACACAGGCCCGGGCACCGAGCCCGCCGAATCCGGGCCGACCTTGACGAGGCCGCCCGCGTCGATACGCACCAGACTGCCGCCGCCGGCGCCGATCTCCGAGACGTCGATGAACGGGAGCTTCACCGCGTGGCCGCCGCCCTTCACGAGCTTGCTGCTGACGTTGATGCCCGCACCAACCTCGTACTCTGTCGTGCGCGCCGGCTCACCCTTCTCGATGATGGCCGCCTTCGCCGTGGTGCCACCCATGTCCACCGTAATGCAATCGGCGTAACCCGACGCGGCCGCCACCGAGGCACCCGCGATCACACCGGCCGCCGGACCGGACTCGATGATCGTCGCCGGCTTCTGCATGACCATGGCCGCGCTCATCACGCCGCCGTTCGAATGCATGATCTGCACGGGACCGGTCATGCCGATGCCGCGTAGCTTGTCGATCAGCGAATGCAGATAGCTGACTACCACCGGTCCGAGATACGCATTGACGACGGTCGTGCTGGTGCGTTCGTACTCGCGGATCTCCGGCAGGATTTCATGTGAGCAGGTCAGGTAGACGGCGTCCCCCAACACGTTGCGCAGCAGATCGCGAATACGGATCTCGTGATCGGGATTCGCATACGCATGAATCAGACTGATTGCTACCGCTTCGATTTTCTCGTCGGCGATACGTTGCGCGATGTCCAGCACCTGCGCATCGTCGAGCCGCGTGTCGATCGAACCGTCGGCCAATAGCCGCTCGTCGACCTCGTAGCGGTGCCGGCGTTTCGCGAGCGGCTCCGGTTTCTGATACGCGAGGTTGTAGAGCATCGGCACACGCAGGCGGCCAATCTCGACCACGTCGCGAAAACCGCGCGTGGTGATCAGCGCGGTGCGCGCGCCTTTGCCTTCAAGCACGGTATTCGTGGCGACAGTGGTTGCATGAATCAGTTCGGTTATCTGGCGCGGTTGTGCGTCGAGCGAGGCCAGCAATGCCTGCAAGCCCGCGACGATCGCGATGCCATAGTCCTGAGGCGTGGACGAAACCTTCCTCGTATGAATCACGCCGTCATCGCCGATCACGACGATATCAGTGAAGGTCCCACCGATATCGACACCGGCCCGGTAAAGTCTTTCAGTCATTACACACCTTACTTGTTAGTCGATGCGGCGCAAACGCGTTGCCGGTTTGCGCCGGTAAAAGCAGTGCTGCTAGAACTTGTGCACGAGTCCGACGCTGACCACCGCCTGGTTCTGTCCCGACGAGGGCAGCATGGTCTGAATCTGCGAGGCCAGCATGCCGTTAGAAGTCGCCGGCAATGGACCGCCCGTAGGTCGCGGGAAGCCGCCACCAGCCGCGCGCAGATAGATCACTTCCGTGTAGATGGAGGTCCGCTTGGAGAGAAACTTGTCGACCAGCAGATTGACCTGGTGCCAGTGCACCTGCGTGGGTCCGCCCGGACCGCCGGTGATGTTGTCGCTCGTGTACGTGTAGGCCATGCCGAAAAACAGCGTCGGATCGAGGGTGAAGCGCGCATTCGCTTCATAGTTGTTGAAGCGGTAGTTGATGCCGCTCGTCAACGTCGTGCCCACGTCGTTGTAGATCGCGTTGCTGTACATCAGACTCAGCTTGGCCGGTCCGATCACATACGAGGCACCGATGCCCGCAATCTGCTCCCGTTTGGACGTAATCGGCGCATCACAGCAGGTGATGGCACCGTTGGTGTTCACGTTCGCAGTGGTGTTCACGCCGGGTTCGTCATAGAGCGAATAGGCGGCCGCAATCGAAAATGCGCCCAGCGAATAGATGCCGCCTACCGACCACATGCGATTGTTCGCAAAGGCGCCGGGCGCGTTGCTGAAGGCGTACATCGCGGTGCCGGTGAAGCCCTTGAAGTTCGGCGAGACGTATTTGATCGAGTTATTGACGCGCAGATAGTCGTCGGTATTGTCGTTGTCGTACGGATGCGAAAACATCACGCCGCCCCACGCGCCGTTGGACGTCATCGTCTGCAAGGTGCCGACAATCGCGTCGTACTGGCGGCCGAACGTCAGCGTGCCGTAGTCAGGATTCGAAAAACCCACGAACGCCTGGCGGCCGAACATGCGGTTGTTCTGACCGAGCGCGCCGTTGACCGGGTTAAAGCCGTTCTCCAGCGTGAAGATCGCCTTGGTGCCGCCGCCGAGGTCTTCGGCGCCTCGCAGCCCCCAGCGGCTGCCGTACTCGCCGTTGCCGGTCAACTGCACGGCGCTATGGCCGCCCTGGTTCGACGAGTAGGTGATGGCCTCGTTGATGATCCCGTACAGCGTGACGGAACTCTGCGCATGAACGAAACCGCTCCCGCCCAGCAGAGCCGCCATGATGAATAACTTTTCCTTCACCGCTCTTCTCCAAACAAGAAATCGCGACGCCCCGGTCGGCTAGCGATCGATTGATGATAGCAAATGAATCGATTCACCATAGGTTAAAAAAATCCCAAGGTGGGCCCGCTCACTGCTTGACCCGGATCTTCTTCTTTACTGCTCAGATCGCCTTTCTTGCAGCCGGCCAATGCCTTTCGGGATCGCCGCCAGCAACTCCGTCGTGTAGCGCTCGCGTGGTTCGAACAGCACCTGATCCACGGCTCCCGCTTCGACGACGCGCCCTTCTCGCATCACCACCACCCGCTGGCACAACTCGCCGACCAGCGCCAGATCGTGGCTGATCACGACCAGCGAGACACCGGCGCTCTGGTGGAGATCGCGCAGCAGCCGGATGATCTCCGCCTGGATCGATACGTCGAGCGCGGAAGTGGGTTCATCGGCAACGACCAGTTCCGGACGGCGCGCGAGCGCCCGTGCGATGCCCACGCGTTGGCGCTGGCCGCCCGATAACTGATGCGGATAGCGCGCCAGCACGAATGCCGGCAGCCGCACCATGTCGAGCAACTGGCGCACCGGCACGCCGTCGTTGCCGATCGCTTCCGCCAGCGTCGTGGCAATCGTCTTGCGCGGGTTCAGCGAGTTCGTCGTGCTTTGGAACACCATCTGGACACGCTGGCGAAACGTCGCGTTCTGCGCTCGCGTCATCGTGTTCAACGCGTCGCCTCTGAAACAGATCGAGCCGGAAGTCGGCGCGGTGAGGCCGACCATCATGCGCGCGACAGTCGATTTGCCGCTGCCGCTTTCGCCGACGATAGCGAGCGCGTCGCCCTTCGCCACCTCGAGACTCACGCCCGACACCGCATGAAAGCGGCGCCGGTTGAACATGCGCTCGAGCGGCGAACGCGCCAGCGCATAGGATTTGCCGACCGCCTGCAGCGCGAAGATCGGCTGCGTGGCGAGAGCGGCGTTCGGCACACTAACGGACATCGCGCGTCTCCTCAGGTTGATGACGGCCCGTAGCACGCGTAACCGGCAAACGCGGAATGCTCGCGATCAGATGCCGCGTGTAGTCGTGCGAAGGCCGCAGAAAGATATCCTCCACCGAGCCGGCTTCGACCACGCACCCCTGCTTCAGCACGACGGCGCGTGAACACAGTTCCGCCATCAGGTCGAGGTTGTGCGTGATGAACACGAGGCCGAGATCCATCTCGTCCACCAGCGTTCGCAGTAACTCGACGATCTGCGCCTGCACGGTCACGTCGAGCGCGGTGGTGGGCTCGTCCGCGAGCAGCAGCGCCGGTTCACAGACAATCGCGGCGGCAATCATCGCGCGTTGTTTCATGCCGCCGCTCAGTTCGTGCGGATACGCGCACTCCGTGGTGCGCGGGTCTTTGAAACCGACGCGTTCGAGCACGCCATGCACTTCGTCGCGGATCGCGCGGCCGCGCAGCGGACGGTGGGCGCGGATCACGTCGGCGAGTTGCGCGCCGATCGTGAAGGCAGGGTTGAGCGCTGTCGCCGGATCCTGGAAGATCATGGAGACGCGCCGTCCACGCAATGCCCGCATACGCGCCTCCGAAGCACGGCCCAGGTCTTCGCCGTCGAGCACGATCCGGCCGCCGCTGATACGCCCCGCGTTGCCAAGCAACCCGAGCACCGCCAGCGACGCGACACTCTTGCCCGAACCCGATTCGCCGACGAGACCGACCGCCTCGCCACGTCCCACGTGCAAATCGAGTCCATGCAACACTTCGGTCTGCGTCTTGCCCGAACCGAAAGTGACGCGCAGGTTTTCGATCGACAGAAGCGCTTCGCTCATAGCGACGCTCCCGGCACATTCGCCGCATGCGCATTGCGCCGCCGCGGATCGAGAATGGTGCGCATCGAGTCGCCGAACAGATTGAAGGCGAGCACGCTGACGAACACCGCCGCGCCCGGAAACACCGACACCCACCAGTTGTCGGTGAAAATCAGTGCGCGCGCGTCGGAGAGCATCGCGCCCCAACTCGGCGTCGGCGGTTGCACACCGAGTCCGATGAAACTGAGCGACGCTTCCACGATGATCGTCACGCCGAGCAGCAGCGACGCCTGGATCAGCACCGGCGAGATGATGTTGGGCAAAACGTCGGAGAACATGATGCGCGCCTCGCTCGCGCCTTGCAGAACCCGTGCGGCGACATACTCCGCTTGCGACTCCGCC
The DNA here is from genome assembly GCF_046027915.1 of Paraburkholderia sp. RL17-347-BIC-D. Lineage (NCBI taxonomy): Bacteria > Pseudomonadati > Pseudomonadota > Betaproteobacteria > Burkholderiales > Burkholderiaceae > Paraburkholderia > Paraburkholderia sp. RL17-347-BIC-D. The sequence continues at coordinate 16,878 of NZ_JARESS010000077.1, read as the reverse complement.
TTCGCGAGACTATGGGTGAGCCGCGCAAGACCCGGCGCGTACAGCACGCCGATCAGCAGCACGAGCTTGGTTTCATTCGAAATGGCGAGTAATCCGACACGCAGCGTATCAGTGCCGGTAATGCCGACGAGCGCGATCGCCCAGATCAAGAGCGGAATCGACGCGAGCACTTCCATCACTTTCATCAGCGTTTCGTCGAGCCATGAGCCGGATTTGTAGCCGGCCACGAGGCCGATGCCCGTGCCGAGCACGAGGCCGATCGCGACTGCGCACAGTCCGATGGACAGCGACGCGCGAGCGCCCCATATCGTGCGGCTCAGAATGTCACGGCCCACCTGATCGGTACCGAGCCAGAATGCCGCGCTCGGCGCTTCCAGACGATGTTCGATATAGAGCTGCAGCGGATCCTTCAAGGGCAGCCACGGCGCGCACAATGCAATCACGCCCAGCAGCACGATCGTTACGAGACCGATAGCACCAGCCGGTTCATGCATCAGCGCGCGCAGCAACCGGCCGGCCGATGCGAGCCATGCGCCGAGCACAGGTGGCTTGCGGTGCACGTTGGGTAGCGATGAATCAGCCATCATGTTCTGTTCGCCTTCGGGTCGAGATAACCATGCAGTACGTCGGCGCACGTGTTCGACGCGATGAAAATCGTCGTGATCACGAGCACGATGGCCTGCACCGTTGGATAGTCGCGCTGGAAGATCGCCGTGAGCAACGCACGCGAGACGCCCGGCAGATTGAAAATCTGTTCCACGATCAACGCCCAGCCGAACATGTAGCCGTAACTCATCGCGGCCGTGCTCACGAGCGACGGCAACGCGTTCTTGAGTGCATACAGGCGAATACGCGACGGCGACAAACCGAGCGCTCTGGCGGTTCGCACATAATCCTGCGAGAGCGCGTCAACCATGTTCGCCCGCACCAGACGGCTCAGCACGGAGATGTAGTACACCGACATCGTCAGGACGGGCAACACCAGCGCGAGCAGATGCGCCGCCGATCCATCCGACCAGGGCGTGAGGCCGCCCACCGGAAACCACCCGGTTTTGAGCGCGACATAGCGGATCAGCAGCAGCCCCAGCCAGAACGACGGTACGGATAAACCGACGATCGCCACAGCTCGCAGCAGATGGTCCATGCCGCTGTTCTCTTTCAGTGCCGCCACGGTGCCGAGCACGATCGACACGACGATCGTGAAGATGAACGACAGCGTGACGAGCTCGACGGTATTCGGCAACGTATCGGCGATCTGCGGCCCGATCGGGTTGCCGGTCACGTACGACTTGCCGAAATCGAGCGCGAGCGCACCGTTCAGCCACGTGCCGTATTGCGCGGCGACAGGCCGGTCGAGTCCATATTGATGATTGAACGCGGCAATCTGTTCGACACTTGCGTCGCTGCCCAACGTCAGACGCGCGGGCGACACGGGTGTCGCGCGACACATCGCGAACAGCAACGCGCTCACCACCAGTAGCACCAGCACAGACGAAAACAGCCTTGAAACGGCTTTCATATCCACCTCACGCCTTCGCGAGATAAACGTTGTCGAGCATCAGCGAGAAGCCGGTGTTCACCTGGAAATCCTTGACGTTGCTGCGCCACAGGTTCTGCACTTCCAGCGCGCCGATCCAGACGGCCGGACAGTCGCGCGCCAACACCTGCTGAAGCTTCGCGAGGATCGGCTTCAGCGCTGCCGGATCGTCGACCAGATAGCTGTCGTCGATCAGCTTCAGCAGTTCGGCACTCTCGTAGCCGCTCGCTTTCCAGAGACTTTCGGTTGGCCGGAACAGCGCATTGAGCAGATACGTCGGCTCCGGCGGTGCGATGAAACCGGTCAAGGCCGCAGCGTGGTTACCGACCAGCACCTGCGAGATCATCTGCCCGAAATCGAGCGGACGCAGATTGACGCGCACACCCAGCGACGCCAGTTGCGCCTGAATGAAAAGCGCTGTCGACGATGTATCGATCAGATACGCAGGCTGCACGTACAGCAGATCGAACGACGCGCCACTCGCGTACTTCGAGCTTTTCAACGCCGCTCGCGCATGATCCAGATTGAACGCCAGGCTTCCGGCCGAGCCAGCGTCGTACCACGACGACTCCGGCGCAAATGGCATGCTGCTCGCTTTCACTGCGCCGTAGCACAGATCGCGGCAGATCTTGGCACGGTCCAGCACAAGCGAAACCGCACGGCGAAACGCCGGGTCGTCGAACGGCGCCTTGCGGTTGTTCAGGCACATCATCAGCGGGCTGGTCGGCGATGCGCGGCTATCGCCCGCGAGGCCCGCCGACGTGCGGATCTGCGCAAAGGTCTGGGCCGGCGGCGCACTAATGATCTGCGTCTGGTCCGACATCAGCGACGCGAGCCGCGACGACTCTTCCGGAATGATGCGGAACACGATCTTGTCCCAATGCGGCTCGCCTTTGCCCCAGTAAGCCGGATTGCGCTTCAACTCGACGAAGTCGTTCGCTTTCGACTGCACGAAAATCGCCGGGCCAGTGCCGACACCGACCGGCGTCTGCTTGAAGTAGCCATCCGGGTGCTGCTCGCGGCTGCCTGCCGGAAAAATACCCATGTACTTCGACATGTAGTCGAGCAACGGCCGGTAGGGACGCTTGAGGCGGATCACAGCGGTGTGCGCGTCCGGTGCGCTCACCGACTCGATCACAGTCCAGAACGGACGGCGGAACGCCTTGTTCGCGGGATTCAGCACGTAATCGAAGCTATATTTCACGTCGGCGGAAGTGAAGGGCTGGCCGTTCTGAAAGTTCACGCCGCGCTGCAGATCGAATGTGTAGGTCAGTTTGTCCGGCGAAATCGTCCACGCGCGCGCCAGTTGCGGCACCCGCTGACCGCGCGCGTCGATGCCGACCAGATTCTCGAAGATCAACTGGTTGATCGCCATCACGTCGTGATTCGGCTGGTTGATCGGATCGAGCGTTTGCGGATTGCTCGGAATGGCGACCGAGAGCACCCCTGCTTGCGCCGCGAAGACGCGGCCTTCGAATGCGAACGGCAGTGAAAGCCCCGCGATACCTGCGGCGCCTGCGCGCAGCAGTTGTCGTCGACTGTTGCTGAAAGTCATGAAATCCTCTGCTTTTTCAATGCCGCGCAACTCAACGCGTTTTAGTGAATCGATTCACAGACAATAGTCAGGTTGGCGCGACGAGTCAACTTTTTAAAAATATCGGAAACCCTGGCTGGCGCGTTCAGAGCGCTTTGCGGCGGACCTAGGCGAGCAGCGACGCGGCATCTGCGAGCGACAGCACCGTGGTGCGCGAATCGAATGCCGTGGAAAAAAGATGATCATGCACGACCTGGTCCGGGTCGTAACAGCAATCCTTGACGGTGTACAGGCGGAAGTCCGCGTCGCTCGCATAGGCGACCGACGACAGCATGACGCCGGTCGACGCAATCCCGACCATGATCAACGTATCGATACCCTGTGCGGAAAGCCGTGCCTGCAGATCAGTACCGAAAAACACGCTGACACGATGCCCGATGATGAGCGGTTCGTTGGCCTGCTGGCCGAGTTCCGGCGCGATTTTGTCGTTGATGAAAAGGCCGAGTTGCTTGAGCCCTTGCCCGTTCTTGTTCAACGGGCTGACTTCCGGATAGCCTGGACTGAACTGGATCTTGGCGAAATAGACGCTGACGCCTTTGGCCCGCGCGGCATCGCACAACTTGCGCGTGTTGGCGAGCAGCGTAGGCGCGACAGATGGAAAGAGCCCCAGGATGTCGGTCTGATAATGCATCACAACAAGCGTCGTTTGTGCCGGCACGATCGCCGGTATCTGCGCACCCACGCTTTGCGCGGACGCGGCGCTGATCGCGCCATCTCCACAGCCATCAAGACCGAGTCCCGTCGCCACCGCGCCGGCCAGCGCGCCCGCCGTTTTCATAAACCGCCGACGGCCCGCACGGCCGCCTTCCTCGTTCTCGCCCTGCCCCGACCGTAAGCCGTTTTTCCTGTCGCTCATATCGCACCCTGAGTTTTTTGGTGAATCGATTCATTTACCGTCTCTGCGCAATGTCGGCGGCGAAAAATCCGCTGTCAAGCAACTTTGCGGTCGGGCAAACCCTGGGAATCGATCCGGCTAGCGCTTTTTGCGGCGGGCAGGACTGCGTGGCGCGCCGCACGACTCGCGCACGATCATCCGCATGGGATGTTTGGAGCGGCGGATGCCGGACGGCGCGCTGCCGTCGATCAGTTGCAACATCATGTCCGCTGCTTCGCGGCCGACGTCGCGCGGGTTTTGCGTCACCACGGTCAATGCCGGCGACGCGATTCCGGAATACTCGTGCTCGCCGATGGAAATCACCGACAGGTCTGCCGGGATCGACAGCCCGGTTTCCCGCACGACTTCAAGCACGATGGCCACGTCGTTCAGCGTGGCGATGATCGCGGAAGGCGGCTGCGGAGCGCTGAGCAGCGCCCGGCAGACGTCCTTGTTGAAGGCGCTGGTGCGCAGCACGAGCGCCGGATCGAGCGCGATGCCGGCGGCCTCGCACGCGGCCAGATAACCACGTACCATCTCGCGGCCTACCCACGTGTTTTCGTGGCCGGCCACGAGCGCAATCGCGCGATGCCCGAGCGACGTGAGATAGCGCACAGCCTGACGACAGCCGTCGGCGTGATCGGTCAGTACCGAATTGAATTCGCCCTGGGCATCGCGCTCCCACAGCACGACCGGCATATTCAGGGTATGCAGGAAGTTGAAATAGGAAGGCGTCTCGTCGTCGGAAATCGCGCCGATGAATCCGTCGATGCGGCGTTGCTTCAGGCTCGACAGAATGGCCCGCTCGCGCTCGAGATCGTAATGTGAATTGGCGATCAGAATCTCGAAACCCCTTGCCCGCAGGCGCTCTTCGGCGGCGCTCACCATCTGTGCGGCGGTGTGCTGCGTGATGTCGGAAATCAGACAGCCAATCGCGCTCGAACTGCCTTTGCGCATGCTGCGTGCCACCACGTTCGGCACGAAATTCAACTCGGCCACCGCGGCACGCACCGCCTCCTGAATGGCCGGCGCCACATTCTCGCGGCCGTTCAGCACACGCGACACCGAACCGACCGACACCTTCGCGAGACGCGCGACGTCCTGCACGGTGGGCGAGCCCTGCGGAGATTTGCGGCTGCGCAACGCAGGCTTAACGGGTTTGCTGGCTCTCTCTTTGGGCATGACGGAAGGCGGAACAGTGGTCGATCGATTCTCAATGAATCGATGCATCGGGCCGATTATAATGCGTCCCGGCTCTAGCTCATGTCAGCGCGGCCTTACGGCGCGGGCCGGCAGTCGTCCGTGCACAAGGAAAACAGTCGTCAGGCCATGCGAAAAACAGATACGTCTGGATTGCCAGCGTCAATTCGGGCGGTGCATGTCATTCTCACCGAGCCGCTCACACCTTCCTTTCAACTCCAGCATGCATGAATCAGGAACTGCTGGAACGCAACGGCCGGCGTATCCAGCGTTGCGCCTTTGCGCCACAACATGCCCGCATCCATCTGCGGAATCGCGTTGAAAATGGGCCGCGCGTCGATCCGCTTGCCTTCCAGCGACCACGGTCGAAACACCATGTCGGACAGAATCGTGACGCCGAAACCATGCGCGACCAGACCTCGCAGCGCTTCCATTGAACTGGTGCGAAAGGCGATATTCGGTTCGACATCGTTCTGCTTCCAGTAACGCAGCGTGGACTGCTCGCCTTCGTCTACCGTAATCAAAATATATGGATAGCTCGCGATATCCGCGAGCGAAGGCGCATTGAGTTGCGCAAGAGGATGGGTGGGCGCGGTCCACAACTGCCGGCGCGAGCGAATCAGTACATGGTGCCCGAAACGCCTGATATTTTCGACGTTGGAGAGCAGAACGATGCCGAGATCGACGTCGCCGGAGAGCACGGCCTGCTCGATCGATTCGCGGTCCAGGTCGTGCAGATCGATCACGATGTCGGGATACGTCGCGCGAAAACGCGCCATCAACTCGGGCAGGAAATAGCCCAGCACCGTATACGATGCCGCAATGCGCACGGTCCCTTTCAGATCGTGCGAGCGGAACGGCGCCTTGTAGACCGCGTCGCGCACCGAATCGAGTATGTGTCTCGCGTGGTTCAGAAAATCGTGCCCGTCCGGCGTCAATGTGACGCCTTGGGGCAGGCGTTCGAATAGCCGCGTACCCAGGGTTTCCTCCAATGCCAGCACGGCATTGGTGATCGCCGATTGCGACACATGCTCGGCCGTCGCCGCCATCGAAAACTGCCCGCTCTGGGCGGCCGCCACGAAGTAACGCATCTGCCGCAGGGTAACGTCTTTTGACATGTGTTTTTCGAATAGCAGGATTCGGTATTCGTGATTTTACGTTGGAAATTCCGCTTCCTATACTCCGCTTCCAATAAAGCCGCCGGAGACCTCACCATGAACGCCCCGCTAACGTCCCCGCTACGTGACGCGCTTGCCGACCTATCGCTCGACGACAAATACACGCTCGAAAAGGGCCGCGTTTATATGAGCGGCACTCAGGCGCTGGTGCGGCTGCCTATGCTGCAGAAGGCGCGCGACCGCCGCGCCGGCCTCAACACGGCGGGCTATGTGTCCGGCTATCGCGGCTCGCCGCTCGGCGCGCTCGATCAGGGCCTATGGAAAGCGAAGAAGCATCTGAAGGAACACGACGTCGTGTTTCAACCGGGGGTTAATGAGGACCTTGCGGCGACTGCCGTGTGGGGCACGCAGCAGCTCAACCTCTGGCCGGGCGCGAAGGTCGACGGTGTCTTCGGCATGTGGTACGGCAAGGGGCCGGGTGTAGATCGCACCGGCGACGTCTTCAAGCACGCGAATTCGGCCGGCACCGATCCGAACGGCGGCGTGCTGGTGCTGGCGGGCGACGACCATGCGGCGAAGTCGTCGTCGGTCGCGCATCAATCCGAGCACATGTTCGTGGCAAGCGGCATTCCGGTGCTCTATCCGGCAAGCGTGCAGGAGTATCTCGACTATGGTCTGCACGGCTGGGCTATGAGCCGCTACGCAGGTCTGTGGGTTGCGATGAAATGCGTGACGGACGTGGTCGAGTCAAGCGCGTCGATCGACATCGACCCGGACCGTTTGCAGATCGTCCTGCCCGACGACTTCGACATGCCCGAAGGCGGCCTGAATATCTGCTGGCCCGACCCGCCGCTGGCACAGGAGGCGCGTCTGCTCAACTACAAGTGGTACGCGGCGCTCGCCTACATTCGCGCGAACAAGCTCAACCGCGTGGTGATCGACAGCCCCACTCCGCGCCTTGGCATCATGACCGCGGGCAAGGCGTATCTCGACGTGCGGCAGGCGCTCGCCGACCTCTCGCTCGACGACGAAACCTGCGCGCGCATCGGCATTCGCGTGCTGAAGGTGGGTTGCGTATGGCCGCTCGATGCGCAGAACGCGCGCGACTTCGCAACCGGGCTCGACGAGATTCTGGTGGTCGAAGAAAAACGCCAGATTCTCGAATATGCGCTCAAAGAGGAACTCTATAACTGGCGCGACGACGTGCGCCCAAAGGTGTTCGGCAAGTTCGATCAGCGTGAGGACGAAGGCGGCGAATGGTCCGTGCCGCGCGGACAGACTTTACTGCCCGCGCACTACGAACTGTCGCCCGCCTTGATCGCGAAAGCGATCGCCCGGCGCCTCGCCAAAGCCGATCTGCCTGCCGATCTGCGAGTGCGAATCGATGCGCGCGTGGCCGTGATCGAAGCCAAGGAGCGTGAGGCTGCCACGCCGCGTTCCGTGCCGGAGCGGCAGCCGTGGTTCTGTTCGGGCTGCCCGCACAACACGTCGACACGCGTGCCGGATGGCTCGCGCGCACTGGCCGGCATTGGCTGTCACTACATGTCGATGTGGATGGACCGCAAGACGGAGACCTTCAGCCAGATGGGCGGCGAAGGTGTCGCGTGGACCGGCCAGATGCATTTCACGGATGAGCGCCACGTGTTCGTCAATCTGGGCGACGGCACCTATTTCCATTCGGGTCTGCTAGCGATTCGCGCCTCCATTGCGGCAGGCGCGAACGTCACCTACAAGGTGCTCTACAACGACGCGGTCGCGATGACCGGCGGCCAACCGGTAGACGGTGTGCTCACAGTCCCGCAGATCGCGTTTCAGGTCGTTGCCGAGGGCGCGAAGCACGTGCTGATCGTGACCGACGAGCCGGAGAAATACGACGCGAACATTCGTCTTCCCGAAGGAGTGACGGTCTATCACCGCGACGAACTCGACCGGTTGCAGCGCGAGTTGCGCGAAGTGGCCGGTACATCGATTCTGATCTACGACCAGACCTGTGCGACCGAAAAACGCCGGCGCCGCAAACGCGGTACGTATCCCGATCCAGCGAAGCGCGCCTTCATCAATGACGCAGTGTGCGAAGGCTGTGGCGATTGCTCGGTGCAATCGAACTGCCTGTCGGTCGAGCCGCTGCAAACGTCGCTCGGCACCAAGCGCAAGATCAATCAATCGTCGTGCAATAAAGACTTTTCGTGCGTGAACGGCTTCTGTCCGAGTTTCGTTACGGCTGAAGGCGCACAGGTGAAAAAGCCCGCTAAGCACGCATCCGCAGCCGCGTTGCCCGATTTCGCGGCACTGCCGCGGCCCGCGATTGCTTCGTTATCCAAGCCGTATGGCGTGCTGGTGACCGGTGTCGGTGGAACCGGCGTCGTGACGATCGGCGGCTTGCTTGGCATGGCGGCTCACCTCGAACACAAGGGTGTCACCGTGCTCGATATGGCTGGGCTCGCGCAGAAAGGCGGCGCTGTGCTCAGCCATGTGCAGATCGCCGCGGCACCCGACCAATTGCACGCCACGCGGATCGCGGCCGGTGAAGCGCGCCTGATTCTCGGCTGCGATGCGATTGTTTCCGCTTCCGCTGAAGTGCTGGCACGCACGCAACGCGGCGTGACGAAAGCGGCGATCAACAGCGGTGCCACGCCGACCGCACAGTTCGTGCGGGATCCGCACTGGAGTTTTCCGGCCGATCAGACACGACAGGATCTGCGCGCGAGCATCGGCGACGACTGCGACTTCATCGACGCCAATCGTCTCGCGCTCGCACTGTTAGGTGACACACTCTATGCGAATCCTCTGTTGCTCGGCTTTGCCTGGCAACGCGGCTGGCTGCCGCTCAGCTACGCAAGTCTCGATCGCGCGATCGAACTGAATGGCGTGGCCGTCGAAAAGAATCGTCTGGCGTTCGAATGGGGCCGCTACGTCGCGCAGCACGGTGAAGCCGCCGTGGAGGCTTTTACGCCGCTCGCCGGCAAGCAGCAGGCCATCGTCGTGCAGATGCCCGAATCGCTGGACCGGCTGATCGAGCGCAACGTCGAGCGGCTGAGTGTCTATCAGAACCCGCGTTATGCGGCGCGCTATGTTGCAGCCGTCGAACGGCTGCGCGAGAAGGAAGCGGCTGTTGTGCCTGGGTCGAAGCCCCGGCTCACGCCGGTGGTCGCGCGCAATCTCGCGAAACTGATGACCTATAAGGACGAGTACGAAGTGGCCCGTCTGTATGCGGACCCGGCCTACATGGACAAGCTGCGCGCGCAGTTCGAAGGCGAGCCGGGTCGCGATTACAAGCTCGCGTTCCATCTCGCGCCGCCATTGCTCGCCAAACGCGACGAACACGGCCGCCTGAAAAAGCAACGATTCGGGCAATGGATGCTCACGGTATTTCGCGTGCTCGAAAAACTCAGGTTCCTGCGTGGCACTGCGTTCGACGTATTCGGCAAGACGGAGGAACGGCGCAATGAACGTGAGCTGATCGAACAGTACTTCGCGCTGGTCGACGAGTTCTGCGCAACGCTCGACGTCGCCCGATTCGATGCGGCGCTGAAGCTCGCCGATCTGCCGGGCGAGATTCGCGGCTTCGGTCACGTCAAGGAGCGCAACGTGCTCGCCGCGGCACCGAAGCGCGAACGCTGGCTTGCCGAGTACCGGGCCGATGCGGACAGCACGCCGCCCGTTTCATCCTCTCAATCTTTCTAAAAAGCGTTATGAAAACGACTATGCATGACCGTGACGGCGTGATCTGGCTAGATGGCGAACTGGTGCAGTGGCGGGACGCGCAACTCCACTTTCTGACTCATTCGCTCCACTATGGCATGGCGGTATTCGAAGGCGTCAGGGCATACGAGACCGCCGCGGGTCCCGCGATCTTCCGGCTCGACGACCACACGAAAAGACTGTTCAATTCCGCAAAGATCTTTGAAATGGCTGTGCCTTTCAGCGCAGAGACGATTCGCGAGGCGCAACTGGAAGTGGTGCGCCGCAATCAGCTGACCGCGTGCTATCTGCGGCCTCTCGTATGGCTCGGCAGCGAACAGATGGGCCTCGGTGCGCGCGGCAACACGGTTCACGTCGGGATCGCCGCGTGGCCTTGGGGCAGCTATCTCGGCGAGGAGGGACTCGTGCGCGGCATTCGTGTCAAGACATCGTCGCTATCGCGTCACCATGTGAATGTGTCGCTGGTTCGCGCCAAGGCGAGCGGCTACTACATCAACTCGATTCTGGCCAATCGCGAAGTCACCCGTAACGGTTACGACGAGGCGCTGCTGCTCGACACGGAAGGCTATGTGTCCGAGGGCGCGGGTGAAAACGTTTTCATCGTGCGAAATGCTGTGCTGTATACGCCGGACCTGGCCTCGTGCCTCGACGGCATCACACGCGCGTCGGTCATTGAAATCGCGCGGGATCAGGGCCTTCAGGTCGTCGAAAAACGCATTACGCGCGACGAAATGTACTGCGCCGACGAAGCCTTTTTTACGGGCACGGCAGCCGAGCTGACGCCCATTCGTGAACTCGACGATCGCGTGATCGGCAACGGAGAGCGTGGACCGGTCACCGCAAAGCTGCAGGACACGTTCTTCGCCGCGGTCGCCGGCAAATCGGAACGCTACGCACACTGGCTGACGCACGTGGTCCGCTGAACGCGATATTTGCCAGGAGCCGGGCGCTATCGTGCAGCTCCCGCTCACTTACGACACGAGACCGCCATGCCCGCCTCCTCATCCTCGGAACGCCTTCCCGCCCACGCGATGCCCGTGCTGCGCGTCGTGCCCCAACCGTCGAGCGCCAACGTACACGGCGATGTCTTCGGCGGCTGGATCATGTCACACGTCGACATCGCCGGATCGATTCCCGCCAGCCGGCGCGCGAACGGCCGTGTCGTCACCATCGCCGTCAATTCGTTCACGTTCAGACAGCCCGTTTTTATCGGCGACCTGTTGAGCTTCTACGCAGAAATCGTGCGCGAGGGACGTACGTCGATCACCGTCAACGTGGAGGTCTTCGCTCAACGCATGGGCATGGCGGCCGACGTCGTCAAGGTGACGGAAGCTACCCTCACCTTTGTAGCCACCGACTCAGCGCGAATGCCACGCCCTTTGCCACCCATCGACCCGCTTCCACGTCAACGCTGAACTACTCGTAACGGGCATTGGCCTCCGAAAGACGAGCGTTGCCTGATCGGCCATAGCCGAACGATGCCGAGGTTCCGGAGGCGCATATTGATTCTGCTTTCAACGCCGAAGCGGAGCGAGACTCGAACAAACAAGTCAGGCGGTGCGGCTTGCACTCACAATCTGGTGCCCAAGCCGAACGATTTCATTGACCAGCAGATCCAGGTCATCGCGGCGGGTGCGGTGGTTGCATATCGCTACCCGCAGGCAATGCACTCCGTGCACCGTCGTGTCGGACAAGGCCGCGATGCCCGCTTCCTGTAGCCGCAGCATGATCTCGATGTTGAGCGCCTTCAATGCTCCCTCTTCCACCCCCTCCGGACGATATCGGAAGCATACGATGTTGATATTCGTTGGCGCGACCAGTTCGAGAAGGGGCTCGGCCTTGATCAGGCCGCTGAGGTAGCGACCCTGTGCGATGTTCTGATCGATCAGGCGGCCAAACTTCTCGACTCCATGCTCTTTTAGTGCCATCCAGACCTTCAGCGCACGGAAACCTCTCGTCGTCTGCAGTCCGTACTCATACAGCCAAGGGGCCGACGCGATTCCGCGCGGCGTCGGCTCCAGATATTCCGGTGTCACCGCGAACGCGCCTCGATGGGCAGAGGCGTCGCGAACCAGGGCGCAGCCGACTTCAAACGGTGCGTGCAACCACTTGTGAGGATCGAGCGCGATGGAATCCGCCCGCTCAATTCCTGCAACGCGATTTGCATTTTCGGGAGCGATCGCAATCAGCGCGCCGATGCATCCGTCAATGTGCAACCAGAGGTTCTCTTCGGCGGCCAGATCCGCCAGCGCCATCAGATCGTCGATCGCGCCGGTGTTAACTGTCCCCGCTGTCGCTATCACACAGGCAGGCTGAAATCCCGCCGCCCGATCCTCTGCGATCGCAACGCGCAGGGCGGCGAGATCGATCCGTAGTTCGACATCTGTCGGGATGTATCGCAGCGCTCGGTTTCCCATGCCTAGCGCCTCCATGGCCTTTCGGTGGCAGCTGTGGATCTGGTCCGAGCCATAGAAACGCAAGGGCCGCTCCATGGCGGCGACACCATGCTCGCGCACGTCGATGCCGGCCTTGGCGTTGCGCGCCACTGTCAAACCAATGATATTGGCCATTGAGCCACCGCTCACCAATGTGCCGCTGGCCGAAACTGGAAAACCGATCATCTCCTTGCACCAGTTGACCACTTGCCGATCCATCAGGGCAGCAGCATGATTGCCGCCACCAAGGTTAGAGCCCTGGATTGCCGCCAGGAAATCTCCCAGTGCACCGGTGAAGTTGCTAGCCCCCATATACCAGGACCAAAAGCGCGGATGCACGTTGCCAAGCGGATAGGGCAACACGTTCTCGGCAAGCTCGTGATAGATCCCTTCCACCGGCGACGCCGACCGTGGCAGCGCTTGCTCGAATAAGGCTGTGACATCCGCCGGCATGTTTCGCCACACCGGCCGGCTGCGGACATCGCGCAGGTAGTCAACCGCATCGTCGATGATCTGGTGGGAAAGTGTCCGCAGCCCGGTCCAATCGTCCGGATCGAGCGTTTCCTCGAAGCGCGGCTGGACTCCGGGGAAAGCGCGCGAACCAGCGGCATCTTTCTTATCCATCACGGCACCTGTTCGATCAAGGAGTAACGTGTTCGTGTCGCGATAGCCATGCTCAGGAGCGCAGGCCCTGTCGGCACAAGTCCGGCGATCTGACAACCTCGGGAGAGATGAGCCGTTCAACGAACAAGAATAATCCCAAAAGGCCGCTTCCGAGAAGACGGACATTCAACGCGCGCTTGTCACGGCAGTCGAACGGTTACATCGTCGGATATTGCGATTCAGCGGCGCTGCATAGGTAGGTTTCATCTGAATCGCACTTTGCCTCGAGCGGATATATTGGCCTGCATCTCTCATCTCTCATCTCTCGGTCGCAGTCACGCCGCGAGACTGCCGACAAATTGCTTGATGTTGTCCAGGACGGGTTGCTGGTCGCCCGCGAAGACCCAGTGATCGGCACCATCGAGTTCGACGAATCGCGCCTGCGCGATGTGGCTGGCGAGATGCCGGCCGGCGCCGATGCGAACGGCGCGGTCGCCGTGGCGGTGGAGCACCAGAGTCGGAACGGAAATTCGGCCCAGGAGATGCCGCACATCCATATCGCGCAACGCCTCGAGCACGCCCTTGATGGCTCCCGGGCTCGACGCGGCCCGCAGCAAGCCTGCCCACCAGGCTCTCGCCTGCGAATCGCAGGAGAGGCTCGGCGCGAATGTTTCGATACCGGCAGGACCGCCCCAGACGGCGACGAGCTGCCGCAGCCACGCGTCGTACTGGCTAGCCTGCAGCGCGTGCGGATAGTCGGATGCCGCGCTCCCCTTCGCCAACGAGCCGAAGAGAACGAGGCCGGCGACACGGTCGGGGTGATCAGCAGCAAATTTGATGCATGCCGGTCCGCCCTCGGACGCGCCGAACAGAACGACCCGGCGGCTGCCAGCGGCGTCAAGCACGGTGCCGATGTCCTGCGCGGTCGCGTCGACGCTCGGATTGAACCCGACCCGGTCGGAAAGCCCGATGCCGCGACGATCGAGCAGGACAAGACGGCCCATCTCAGTGAGCGCGGACAGGAACGCCCGGCACCGGGGCTCCTCCCAGACCCGTTCGACATGGGACACGAAACCGGGCAGCACCAGAACATCAATGCGGCCGGCACCATAGGTCTGGAACGCGAGATGGACGCCGCCACCGCTGACGTAACGCGTCGACGGCGGGTCCTCGATGGGTAACGTCGCGCCCGCATCAAGCAGCGCGCGGGTCTCGGATTCGGGGGCTACATTGAGCTCGTCGCGAAGGCGCTGCGTCAGGGCCTCGAGGTGCCGCTGGGCTGTGGCTCGGTCTCCGGCGAGCAGAAGGTTGCGGATGAGGTGCCGGCCGTACACTTCGCTGAGCGGATCGAGCTCAACAAGACGGCCGGCATGGGCGGCGGCGGTCGCGTAGTCACCGGCCGCATTCTTGTCGTGCACCACTCGCTCGAGCGCCTGGATCGCCCGGCCCCGCAAGGCCTCCCGGCGAAAAAAAGCCCACTCGTCGAACTGCGGGCAGTCGCCGGGCGAAAAACCTTCGAGAAAGTCGCCGGGATAATGACGGCAGGCCCGCTCGAACTCGCCGCGGTCGCAGGCTTGCTCGAACAGCTGGGAATCCAACTGCAAGTCGATCGCTGATGACCATCGAACCGTCGACCGGTCGGTGGCGAGAACGTCGTCGCCAAGCGTGAGCTGGAGGCGATGCAACAGACGCCTCAGGCGCGCCCGTACAACCTCTTCGCCGCCTTCCGGCCACAACATCGTGGCGAAGACGTCACGCCCGACTGAGCCGTTCGCTTCGGCCAGGTAGACCAGCAGGGCCATGCCCTTGCGCAGGGGCAGCTGACACAGCCGGCCGTCCCGACGGATCTCCGGAAATCCAAGCGTCCGCACGCTGAACAGAGCCATGGCGAGGCGACCCTCAATGACGGCGTCCGGGGGACGCTCAGGGGACGAAGCAATCCTACCATTCCCTGCAAGCGATGGTCACTGGACTCATTGCGACGGATTGAACTGGAGGATTGCCATGAAGAACCTGGGCGAGCATGCGATCGTGATCGGCGCCAGCATGGGTGGGCTCCTGGCCGCCCGCGTGCTGTCGGATTTCTATACCACAGTCACCTTGCTCGAACGCGATGCGTTTCCGGCAGCAGACACGCCGCGCAAGGGCGTGCCACAGGGTCGTCATACCCATGGGCTCCTTGCGCGCGGCAGCGCGGTACTCGAGGAATTCTTCCCGGGATACAACGCCGAGGTCGTCGCCCAAAGCGGCGGCTTGATCGGTGATGTCGCCAACGATGTGATCTGGATAGGTCGCAACGTCAGGCTTGCTAACGGCACGAGCGACCTGATCGGTCTGCTTGCGAGCCGTCCCGTGCTCGAAGGCCATCTACGCCGACGGCTCCTCGGATTGCCGAACGTGCGCGCCATAGAAAGTTGCGCTGTGCGTGGCCTTGCCACCGACCCCGTTCGCAAGAGCGTGACCGGTGTGCGCATATGTGTCGAGGGCAAACCGGAAGAGACACTCAACGCGGACCTTGTCGTTGATGCGACTGGCCGTGGCTCATCCAGTGCGGCGTGGCTTGAAGCACTCGGCTACCAACCTCCCGCCAATGAGAAGGTCGAGATCGGCATCTGCTACACGACCCGTACCTATCGACGTCGGCCGACTGATCTTGACGGCAAGCACGGTATTGTTGTCGCCGGTAGTGCGCCGAACTGGCGCAATGGTGTCCTGCTCGCGCAGGACAACGACAGCTGGATCGTCAGTGCCGGAGGTTTTCTTGGCGACGACGCACCGGACAACGACCAGGGCTTTCTCGCGTATCTGGCGACGCTGCCGACCATGGAGATTCACGACGTTGCCGCGAGAGCGGAACCGCTAACCGATTACAAGCACTACCGCTACGCCTCCAGCCTGCGTCGGCGGTACGAGAAGCTTGCACGCTTCCCCGGGAACTACCTGGTTTTTGGTGACGCCATCTGCAGCTTCAATCCGGTCTACGGGCAGGGTATGACGGTCGCGGCAGAGGAAGCGCTGACGCTGCAGCGGTGCCTGCGCGCGGGCTCGAACGATCTTGCGCGTCGATTCTTCCGGGCGGCCGCGAAGATCGTCGATATTCCGTGGGACATCGCCGTTGGCAACGACCTCCGCCATCCACAGGTCAAGGGCGCGCGCCCGCCGATGCTACGTTTCATCAACTGGTACATTGGCAAGCTTCACCTTGCCGCGACGCGCGACAGCACGCTGGCGACGGCGTTTCTGAAGGTTGTCAACCTGATGATGCCGCCGTCGTCGCTGCTCAGCCCTGCGATCGCCAGGCGGGTCTGGCAGGGCAACCGGAGGCCTGTGCTATCGGCTCCCTCGCCCGCAATCGAAGCAGCAAGGCGAAATAGCGCATCGTCGTGACCGGGCATCACGGTTGACCAGCGCAGGCGTCTAACGCGCGCTCGCCACGAACGTTTGCCACGGCCGACAAGCGAAAGGCGATCTCGCGCGAGCGAATGGCCGTTGGACTTTTGCAAGCGGCCGTTGCCGGTCGCGATGACGAACAGCACTTGAGGGTCGAGAAGGCTTATTCGTCAATAACGAAAGCTGACACTCGCCGACACCTGGTCGCGAATGTCGGCAAAGCGACCTGCAACGGCCGCACGTTCCTGATCGGCCATGAAGGTCGCCGGGCACAAGGCAGTCAGCATCCGGGTCGTCAGAACGGCTCATTGGATGATGGATGACAACTCCGAGGACAGTCTCCCCTCCCTTATAATCCCCGCATTGACAGTGATTTCACCGGCGGAGAGCCCCACTTTATGAGTCAGCCAAATGGGCGACATCCT
>NZ_JARESS010000076.1:0-27920 GCF_046027915.1 Paraburkholderia sp. RL17-347-BIC-D | reverse complement strand
ACCGGACCTGCACGTGGACGGTGAAATGCACGGCGACATCGCGCTCGACGCGAATCTGCGCCGCGAAGTGATGCCCGACTCGACGCTCGAAGGCGACGCGAACCTGCTCGTGCTGCCGAACATCGACGCGGCCAACATCTCGTACAACCTGCTGAAGACGGCCGCGGGCAACAACATCGCGATTGGTCCGATGCTGCTGGGCGCGGCCAAGCCGGTGCACGTGCTGACGGCCTCGGCGACGGTGCGCCGGATCGTCAACATGACGGCGCTGCTGGTGGCGGATGTGATCGCGGCCCGTTAATCCGCGATCCGGTCGAAGCATGGCGCCGGTTTGAAGACCGCGCGCCATGCAAAAAAAAGGCGTGCCCGCAACGGGCACGCCTCAGGGTGCACAGGGGAATGCCACCCAAAAAACGGCAAGTCATACAAGATTCCGCCTTCAAGAGCGTTCAAGGGCTCAAGACCCTTGCCACGGGGAATCAAGGTGTCTGCTGACTCATGCAAAGCGGCCTGCCGTCCGCTCCCCACTTGCCTGCCTTCCCTCGATTCGCACCGTTGAGCTAAGTTTAGCTTGACTAAGCTAAACATTCTGTCAAAAGTCGTCAAAGCCGCGCCGGTGGCCCTTTCGCGCCTGATCGGAGGATGTCGGCCGCCCGGCGAACGTTGATTCCGGGGGCCATTAGCGATACCCTTACGACTTTCATGGTCGTCAAACTCGTGAGCTAACAGCGGGGAACCTTGATACATGGCACGCAAGTGGCAACGCATGAAAGGCGTGCTGATCGGTGCTGTTACGCTGTGCGCTTTATCCGGCCCCGTGCCTGGCGCGTTCGCGCGCGACTCCACGGCATCCGCCGAGGCGGACGCGCAGTTGCAGGGCACCGTCGCGCTGGCGCAGTTGCCACATGAAGCGGTCAATACATTGAACTTGATTGCCGCGGGCGGGCCTTACCCGTATGAGAAGGACGGCATCGTATTCGGCAATCGCGAACGGTTGCTGCCGGCCCATCGGCGCGGCTATTACCACGAATACACCGTTCCCACGCCTCGCTCACGTAATCGCGGGGCGCGTCGCATCGTCTGCGGAGGTCCGCTGAAGCGAACCGACAGTTGTTACTACTCGGACGACCACTACACCAGTTTTAATCGTATTGTTGAATGACATCGGGATGAACGGCATGAGCGACAACGTCTACGCGCACGACTCCGGAGTCGCGACGGATCTTTTCGCGGCCGGCGACGGCAATTTGTTCCAACGCGTCATGCAGATGCGCGCCGGCGATCAGGGCCGCGAGAACCAGAGCGAAGCAGGCACTGTGGTTTCATCGAACGAGGAGCCCATGAGTCTTTTCAAGACCGTACGACCGAACATCGTACAGTCGATCCGCGCGTTCCGCGTGCAGGATCTCGCCGACGAGGCCAACCAGCTTGGCCAGCATTTTCTCTATGCGTATTGCGCCAATGCGCAGTCCAAACAGGAAGTGCTCGAAACCATCGCGACGTCGTTCCTGTTTCCGAAACATTTCGGCAAGAATTACGACGCGCTGTACGACTGCCTGACCGATCTGGTTCAGAAGGCGGGCGCGCAGCCGGGCTTTGTGATCGTGCTCGAGCAGTTGCCGGTCGCGCAGAAGTTCGACAAGGAAGGCCGCGAGACACTGCTAGACGTGTTCCGCGAGGCCGCGGAGTTCTGGGCCGAGCGGAAGGTGGCGTTCCGGGTGTTTTACTCGTTTGCTTGAACGTTGCCTGTTTAGGCTAAGCAGAAGAAAGGCCCGCCAATCGGCGGGCCTTTTGCTTTTGATGCTGCGGGCGACGTGACTTGCCGCCCTTAACCAAGGCGATCCAAGGCGATCGGCGCGCCACGCAAGCGGCTTACCAGCCGCCCCAGCCGGCCGCCAGCGCCGAGAGAACGGCGATGCCGGCAGTTTCTGTGCGCATCACGCGCGGGCCGAGGCCGACGGCGGTGAAACCGTAATCAGTAGCGGCCGCTTCCTCGGTAGCGGAAAACCCGCCTTCCGGGCCCACCAGCACCGTCACGCGTCCTTTCGGCGGCTCGGCGGGCAGGGCGGAAAAGCTGATGCTGGCGCGCGGAGAAAGCAGAATGCGCAAGTCGCCTTCCTCGGGCGTACGCGGCATGGTACCGAGCCACGTGGCGATTTCGCGCACCGGCATCACTTCCGGCAGGCGATTGCGCCCGCACTGCTCGCACGACGCCCGCACGATGCCCTGCCAGTGCGCATGGCGCCGCTGCGCGCGTTCGCCGGTCAGACGCACGACGCTGCGCGTAGTGGTCAACGGCACGAAGCTGGACGCGCCCAGTTCGACGGCTTTCTCGATCAGCCAGTCCATCTTGTCGCCGCCGGCAATGCCCTGCGCGAGCGTGAGCCGATACGGCGCCTCGACTTCGATATTGCGGAATTCGCGGATTTTTACCATGGCCGAGCGCCTTTCGACTTCGACGAGTTCAGCGCTGTATTCGCCGCCTTCGCCGTTGAAAAGGACGATCGAATCGCCTGGCTGCAGACGCAGCACGAGCACATGCCGAACGACGTCATCGGGAAGCGGCATGACGTCGTCGGGCTGGAGAGGCTTATCGACGAAAAAGCGTGGCATCAGAAAAATACTCATTGGTTCACGAAAGGTGGCGAGCGAGCGCCCAGCGGTAGCCGTCCAGATCTTCGACCTGGGCGAAGCGGTCGCCCCAGAACTGATCCTGTGGCTCGCTCAGCGATTTTGCGCCGGCGGCCAGCGCCCGCGCGTAAATCGCGTCGACATCGTCGACATAGACATAGAACGATTGCGGTGCGATCGCGCCCGCGCTTTTGGGTGTTTTCGCCGCCGAGCCGAACGCGCCTTCCGGAGCGAACATCACGATCAACTGGCCTTGATAGGTCATCTCGACATGCATGACGACACCGTCGTCCTGGACACTGTCACGCACTTCGAAGCCGAACGCCGCTGAGAAGAACGCGGACGCGGCACTTGCGTCGCGCACCGTCAGATAGGGGGTCAACCAGGGCACACCGGCTGGGCGGGAGGCGGTCATGGGATTCTCCGGATCATGAGGTTGGCGGGGCACATGCTGCGAGTCCAGGCGGAAGTTTGCATATCGATACGCCCATAGCGCAATCCGACGGAGTCGTGCATTTTGCCCATGCGTTAGCTTGCTGGCTTTAAGAATTGACTTAGTTTATCGCGCACTGAACTGGATGCCGAGAACAGTCCGGCGTGCATGACCGCGTTGTAATGCATCAGGGTGTCGATTCCGCGCGCGGCGAGGCGTTCCGTGAGCGCATCGACGGTGAGCGCGGCGGGATCGAGCGTGTCGCTGGCGGTCGCCATCATCCAGAGCGAGCCGTACAGCGGTACGAAAGTGCTCATGGTGCGGACGACCACGAATGCCGCGCGCAAATCGTCGAGCAGGCGCGCGACGCGTTCGGCATGGAAATACGGCGAGCCGAGGTGCACGGAGAGTGCCGCAATCGGGCTCATGACCCGCTTGAGCTGCTGATAGAACGCTTGCGTGTAAAGACCGGCGGCGGGTGAATCCGGCGGCGTCAGGTCGAACACCACGAGATCGAACTGTGCCGGCGCGGCGGCCTCGACGTACTGCGCAGCGTCGCCGATCACCAACTCGACGCGCAGATCGTCGAATGCGCCGCCGTGCACCTCGGGCAGATGCTCGCGCGTCAGACGTACGACTTGCGTGTCCAGCTCCGCCACCACAATCCGTCCGATGCCCGCGTGCTTCAGCAATTGCCGCGCGGCGCCGCCGTCGCCGCCGCCCAGCACCAGCGCCGCGCGCGGCGCCGGATGCGCCAGCGCGGTCGGATGCACCATGCATTCGTGATAGATGAACTCATCGCCGGTGGACGTCATCGGACGGCCGTCGAGTGTGAAGAGCCGTCCGAGCTGCGGCGTGTCCCAGACCTCGATCCGCTGATATGGCGAATCGACGCGCGCCAGCCGTTTCGCGTGCGGAAATCCGTAGACGGCGTCGGGACTCGGTTGGAACAGCAGCGGAGCGCTCACGGATGGCGGGCTCCGTCCGGAGCGCGGTAGGTTCTGGTTGTGCAATTGTAAAGGCCGGAGCGCGGCGTGGCCGCGGCGGGCGCGTCGAGCCACACGGCCAGACGGCTTTCGGAGCGGGGCGCGGGCAACGATCTGTTAGAATGTCACGCTTTCAGCCTTGTCCGTTTGCTCTGCCCGTTTCGCGTCTACTGGCGCCGCATCGTGCGCCGAAGTGAACCGGCATTCGAGCATCCGGGCCTCAAGCGCGCACCGCTTTCTGACTCTGTCTCCGGACTCGACATGACGACCCCGTCTCCCGCACACACCTCCTTGATGGCCAACGCAATCCGCGCGTTGTCCATGGACGCCGTCCAAAAAGCGAATTCCGGCCACCCCGGCATGCCGATGGGCATGGCCGAAATCGGCGTGGCTTTGTGGTCGCGTCATCTGCGTCACAATCCGAAGAACCCGCAATGGGCCGATCGCGACCGCTTCGTGCTGTCGAACGGTCACGGCTCGATGCTGCTGTACTCGCTGCTGCACCTCACCGGCTACGATCTGCCGATCGACGAGCTGAAGAACTTCCGCCAGATGCATTCGAAGACGCCGGGCCACCCGGAATACGGCATCACGCCGGGCGTCGAGACGACCACCGGCCCGCTCGGCCAGGGTCTGGCGAATGCGGTCGGCATGGCGCTCGCGGAATCGCTGCTCGCTACCGAATTCAACAAGCCTGACGCAAAGATCGTCGACCACCACACTTATGTGTTCGTCGGCGACGGCTGCCTGATGGAAGGCATCTCGCACGAAGCCTGCTCGCTGGCGGGCGTGCTGAAGCTGAACAAGCTGATTGCGTTCTACGACGACAACGGCATCTCGATCGACGGCGAAGTGGTGCACTGGTTCCACGACGACACGCCGAAGCGCTTTGAAGCGTATGGCTGGAACGTGATCCCGAACGTGGTCGGCCACGACGTCGAGGCAGTGGACGCGGCGATCAAGCAAGCCAAGCAATCCGACAAGCCCACGCTGATCTGCTGCAAGACGGTGATCGGCGAAGGCTCGCCGAACAAGGCCGGCAGCCACGATTCGCACGGCGCGGCGCTCGGAGACAAGGAAGTCGCGGCCACGCGCGAAAAGATCGGCTGGAAGTGGGAACCGTTCGTCATCCCGCAAGAAGTCTACGCAGCATGGGACGCGAAAGAAGCCGGCGCACGCAACGAATCCGAGTGGGACAAGGCGTTCGCCGCGTACGCAGCCAAATACCCGCAGGAAGCCGCTGAATTCAAGCGTCGCGACGCGAAGCAATTGCCCGCCGACTGGAAGGAAAAGGCCGAGGCGATCATCGCCGGCGCGAACGAGCGCGCGGAAACCGTCGCGACGCGCAAGGCGTCGCAGCAGGCTATCGAAGCTTTGTCGGCCGTGTTGCCGGAACTGCTCGGCGGCTCCGCCGACCTGACCGGCTCGAACCTGACCAACTGGAAGGCTGCCAAGCCCGTGCGTGTGAACGCGGAAGGCCACGCCGCCGGCAACTACGTCAACTACGGCGTGCGCGAATTCGGCATGAGCGCCGCGATCAATGGCATGGCGCTGCATGGCGGCTTCAAGGCGTTCGGCGGCACGTTCCTGACGTTCTCGGATTACAGCCGCAACGCGCTGCGCGTCGCCGCGCTGATGAAAGCGCCGTCGATCTTCGTGTTCACGCACGACTCGATCGGTCTCGGCGAAGACGGCCCGACCCACCAGTCGATCGAACACGTTGCAAGCTTGCGTCTGATTCCGCACCTGCAAGTGTGGCGTCCGGCTGATACCGTGGAGACTGCGGTGGCCTGGACCCACGCGGTCGAACACCACGGCCCGTCGTGCCTGATCTTCAGCCGCCAGAACCTGCCGTTCTCGGAGCGTACCGACGCGCAGATCGCCAACATCGAGAAGGGCGGCTACGTGCTGCGCGACTGGAACGACGAAATCGTCGCGCGCAAGATCATCCTGATCGCCACCGGCTCGGAAGTCGAACTGGCATTGAACGCGATCGAGCCGCTGGCGCGCGAAGGCATCGCGGCGCGCGTCGTGTCCATGCCGTCGACCACCGTGTTCGACAAGCAGGACGCCGAGTACCGCGAACGCGTGCTGCCGCATGGCGTGCGCCGTGTCGCGATCGAAGCGGGTGTGACGGATTTCTGGCGCAAGTACGTGGGTCTGGAAGGCGGCGTGGTCGGCATCGACACGTTCGGCGAGTCGGCCCCGGCGGGCGTGCTGTTCAAGCATTTCGGCTTCACTGTCGAGCACGTGGTAGAGACGGCAAAAGCCGCACTCGGCTGATTTTCGATCAAGCGTTGCCGCTTGCGTGCGAACGCGCGGCAACGCGGTCAGTCAGACGAACCTGGACGTATTTTTTCAGCCCTCAGGAGATAGACCATGACGATTCGCGTCGCAATCAACGGCTACGGCCGGATCGGCCGCAACACGCTGCGCGCCTTCTATGAAAACGGCAAGAAGCACGATATCGAAATCGTCGCCATCAACGATCTTGGCGATGCCAAGACGAACGCTCACCTGACGCAATACGACACGGCGCACGGCAAATTCCCGGGCGAAGTGTCGGTGGACGGCGACTACCTGGTTGTCAACGGCGACAAGATCCGCGTGCTGGCCAACCGCAACCCGGCTGAACTGCCGTGGGGCGAGCTGAACGTCGACGTCGTGCTGGAATGCACGGGCTTTTTCACGACCAAGGAAAAGGCCAGCGCGCACATCAAGGGCGGCGCGAAGAAGGTGATCATCTCGGCGCCGGGCGGTAAAGACGTCGACGCCACGATCGTCTACGGCGTGAACCACAACGTGCTGAAGGCCTCGGACACGGTGATATCGAACGCATCGTGCACGACGAACTGCCTCGCGCCGCTCGTCAAGCCGCTGAACGACAAAATCGGTCTGGTGAACGGTCTGATGACCACGATCCACGCGTACACGAACGACCAGGTTCTGACGGACGTGTACCACGAAGACCTGCGCCGCGCGCGCTCGGCCACGCACAGCCAGATCCCGACCAAGACCGGCGCGGCTTCGGCGGTCGGTCTGGTGCTGCCGGAACTGAACGGCAAGCTGGACGGCTACGCGATTCGCGTTCCGACGATCAACGTGTCGGTCGTCGACCTGTCGTTCATCGCTGCACGCGACACGACGGTCGAAGAAGTCAACGCGATCATGAAGGAAGCGTCGGAAGGTTCGCTGAAGGGCATCCTCGGCTACAACGACGCACCGCTGGTGTCGATCGACTTCAACCACAACCCGGCTTCGTCGACGTTCGACGCCACGCTGACCAAGGTGTCGGGCCGTCTGGTGAAGGTGTCGAGCTGGTACGACAACGAGTGGGGCTTCTCGAACCGCATGCTGGACACGGCTGTGGCGCTCGCCAACGCGAAGTAAGTCTTCGTGCCTTGACCTGCAATGCCGGCTTCGAGTCGGCGGCAGGATTAAAAAAGCCGCTCTTCGGAGCGGCTTTTTTTACGCGTGCGGCGTCGGGAAATAGACGCCGGCGCGCTGCGCGGCGTTCGAGATATGCGTCTCGATGGCTTTGCCGGCCGCGGCGGAATCGCGCGCCTTGAGCGCGTCCAGAATCACGCGATGCTCGTTGTAGGTGGACAGCACCAGTTCGCGCCGATAGAACGGCATGCGCTGGCTTTCCTTCATGATCTCCGCGCTGCTGCTCAGAATCGACTCGATCGCCGCGTTGCCGGCAATGTTGACGATCCGCATGTGAAAGTCGAAGTCGAGGCGAGCGGCTTCGTCGAGTTCGTCGCAGGCGAGCGCCGTTTGCATGGCTGTGATGTTCTCTTCGAACCAGGCAAGGTCGGAATCGCTGACCGCCAGCGCCGCCATGCGCGCGATAAAACCTTCCAGCGCGAAGCGCATCTGATAGGTGTCCGGCAGCGACGACTGCTCCGCGAAGCGCCACGCTTGCGCGGCCGAGGCCTGCGCGCTTTCCACGTACACACCCTTGCCGGGCCTGATCACCAGCAGACCGAGCGCCTCGAGCGTGGAGAGCGCTTCGCGCAACGACGCCCGGCTGATCGCGAGTTCTTCGGAGAGTTGACGCTGGGCCGGCAGCAAACTGCCCACGGGATAGGCGCCCGCTTCGATCCGTTCGCGGATGGTCGCGATGGCGGCATCGGTAACGGTATGCGGCACGTTTTTCATCGTTGGCTCACTTGAAAGCGCGGTCTGACCAGCATTGTAATACGCGGTCTGAACGCTCGTACGGCTTGCCGCTCGCCGCTGCCGATCCGACCCGAAACCGCTTGAAAAACAGCGGGTAAACACTGTTCTATGAATCCTTGACGTCAGTATATCGGCTTCCTACTATTCGAGATAACAGTACTGGTCGGACCAGTCTGAACAGATGTGAATCGCAACCAGGAGGAAGCCGTGTTGAAATTTTTCAATTCGCTGTTTGGCCGGGTCGTCATAGCGCTGGTGGCGGGCATCGTAATCGGTGCCGTCTTCCCGCATTTCGCCCAATCGCTACGCCCGCTCGGCGACGGCTTTCTCAAGCTGATCAAGATGGTGATCGGGCCCATCGTCTTTTGTGTGGTGGTCAGTGGCATGGCGCATGCCGGCGACTTGCGCAAAGTGGGGCGGGTCGGCCTGAAGGCCGTGATCTACTTCGAGGTTATGACGACGATCGCGCTCGTGATCGGCGCGATCCTGGCGTACGTCACGCGCCCCGGTGTCGGCATGAACATCGATCTGCACTCGCTGGATCCCGCCTCGCTCTCGACCTACACCGAGCATGCAAAGAGCCTCAAGGACACCGCCGGCTTTCTGCTGAAGATCATCCCCGACACGGCGATCAATGCGTTCGCCACCGGCGACATCCTGCAGATTCTCGTGTTTTCGGTGCTGTTCGGCTCGGCGCTGTCGCTGCTCGGCAATAAGGCGCAGCGGGTGAGCAACCTGATCGACGAACTCTCGCAAGTGTTTTTCCGCGTGATGGGTTTCATCATCAAGCTCGCGCCGCTCGGCGTGCTCGGGGCGATCGCGTTTACCACCGGCACGTACGGCGTCGAATCGCTCAAGCAGCTCGGCATGCTGGTGCTCGTGTTCTACGTGAGCTGCTTCGTGTTCGTGGCCGTCGTGCTGGGCGTCGTCATGCGTCTGGCCGGCTTCAGCATCTTCAAGCTGATTCGCTATCTGCGCGAAGAACTGTCGATCGTGCTCGGCACCGCTTCATCGGACGCCGTGCTGCCGCAGATCATGCGCAAGCTCGAATGGATGGGCGTCAAAGATTCGACCGTCGGCCTCGTCATTCCGACTGGCTATTCGTTCAATCTCGACGGGTTCTCCATCTATCTCACTCTCGCGGTTATCTTCATCGCGCAGGCCACCAACACGCCGCTGTCCATGCATGACCTGATCGTGGTGGTGCTGGTGTCGCTGGTGACGTCGAAGGGCGCGCACGGCATTCCCGGCTCGGCCATCGTGATTCTGGCCGCCACGCTGTCCGCGATTCCGGCGATCCCCGTGCTCGGCCTCGTGCTGATCCTGCCGGTCGACTGGTTCGTCGGCATTGCCCGCGCGCTGACCAACCTGATCGGCAACTGCGTGGCGACGGTGGTGGTCGCCGTGTGGGAAAACGATATCGACCGGGCGCGCGCCCACCGCGTACTGAACCGCGATGCAGCGTTGCGCTTCGTGCCGGCCGGTGACGACGCCGAGCCTGCCGCCGGCGAACACGCTCACGCCGTCTGAACCTGAGAAACCGTATCCAGATCCGCGCGCCAATGCAGCGCGCTTCCAGCGCCGGCAGATTCCAAGAACGCCGGCCCTCCTTCACTTTTTCGCTGCCTGACCGAGACTAGAGACTATGGCCAATCCGATCCTCGACCCCAACGCTCCCGCTTTCACCCGTCGCTACATGAATCTCGCCGACCCGCGCCTGGGCGCGAAGGCGCTCTTTGCCAGCGACGAATTCTTCGCGCCGAAAGAACGCATGCTGGAGCCGCAGCCGGCGGTGTTCATCCCCGGCAAATACGACGACCACGGCAAGTGGATGGACGGCTGGGAAACCCGCCGCAAGCGCACCACCGGCCACGACTCCTGCGTGATCCGCCTCGCGCATCCGGGCGTCGTGCACGGCGTGGATCTGGACACGAGCCACTTCACCGGCAACTTCCCGCCGGCGGCGTCGATCGACGCCTGCTACGTGGATGGCGAAGTGCCGCCCGATAGCGCCGACTGGCAAACGCTCGTACCGGCCACCACGCTGCAGGGCAATCAGCACCACTACGTCGACGTGAACGACGCGCGCGCGTTCACCCATCTGCGTGTGAATCTGTACCCGGACGGCGGCCTCGCGCGTTTGCGCGCGTACGGCCAGCCGAAGCGCGATTGGGAGCGCATGGAGCGCGGCACGCTGCTGGATCTGGCGGCGATCGAAAACGGCGCCTATCTGGTCGCGGCGAACAACCAGCACTTCGGGCCGGCTTCGCAGATGCTGATGCCCGGCCGCGGCGTCAACATGGGCGACGGCTGGGAAACCCGGCGCCGTCGCGAGCCGGGCAACGATTGGGCGATCGTCGCGTTGGCTCGGCCGGGCGTGATCCGCAAGATCGAAGTGGATACGGCGCACTTCAAGGGCAACTTCCCGGACCGCTGCTCGCTGCAAGCGGCATCGGTGACGGGCGGCACGGACGATTCGCTCGTCACGCAGGCGATGTTCTGGCCGGTGCTGCTCGGCGAACAGAAACTGCAGATGGACCACGTCCACACCTTCGCGGATGACCTCGCGTCGCTCGGCCCGGTCACGCATGTTCGTTTCAATATCTTTCCGGACGGCGGCGTGTCGCGCCTGCGCCTGTGGGGCGAAATCGCATAACGGAGTCGTCGATGAAGACATTGCAGATGGAACGGCTCACGCGCGCGGCTTTCGCGCCGTTCGGCGACGTCATCGAGCTGGACGGCGCGCGTCATTTCGCCATCAACGGCGGCACGACCGAGCGCTATCACGACCTGGCCAGTGTCGATGTGACGGAGAACGGCGGCCGGCCGCTGATCAACCTGTTTCGCGCGCAGCCGCGCGCGCTGCCGGTCGAGATCACGATGATGGAGCGGCATCCGCTCGGCAGCCAGGCTTTCATTCCCTTAACCGCCGGCCGCTATCTGGTGGTCGTCGCGCCGGCTGGCGAGTTCGATCCGGCGCAGATGCGCGCCTTCTGGACCGACGCGTGGCAGGGCGTGAACTACGCGAAAGGCGTCTGGCACCACCCGTTGCTCGCGCTCGATCGGGTGAGCGATTTCGTGGTGGTCGATCGTGGCGGCGAGCAGCCTAATTGCGACGAATTGTCATTGGCGGAGCCGTGGCGGCTGACGTTCGAAGCCAGCGCCGAGCTGGTGGAATAGGGTCGTAACGGTTCCCGCAAAAAAGCAACGCCGCAGACGAAAAAAGACCCGGCCGATTCGCATCGGCCGGGTCTTTTTTTGGCCACCTGACCGCGCACCCCAGCGCGGCCGGCACCGCATCAATGCTTGCGATGCGGGCAATTCTCCTTCGTGCAGGCGCCGTACAGCGCCAAAGCGTGTTCTTGCAGCTTGAAGCCGCGTTCTTTCGCGATGGACTGCTGGCGGCTCTCGATTTCGGAGTCGAAAAATTCTTCGACGAGCCCGCAATCGAGGCACACGAGGTGGTCGTGGTGTGACCCTTCGTTCAGTTCGAACACCGCCTTACCCGACTCGAAATTGCTGCGCGAGAGCAGACCCGCCTGCTCGAATTGCGTCAGCACGCGATACACGGTTGCAAGACCGATATCGAGTTCTTCGTGCAGCAGGTTGCGGTACACGTCTTCGGCCGTCAGGTGGCGCACCGGGCTGTGCTGAAAAATCTCAAGGATTTTGAGGCGCGGAAGGGTCGCCTTGAGCCCGATATTCTTGAGATCGGTTGGATTGGTCATGACAAGGGATCCCTAGAGTACAATGCTGGGCTCTCATAGTAATGTGTTTTTGCCGTTCTGGTCATCTTCGATGGAATGAAACTCGCGCGGCTCGTCAGCGGGCCCGCACGGTGAGTGAAATGATTTCAAAATCTCAATTGATCTACCGGGGGAGCCGCATGCGGGGTACCTTGATCGCTGTTGCGACTGTCGCGGTTCTTGCCGGATGTTCCACTTACGACAGCCTGACGCAGCGTGTTGCCCAAAGCATCACGCCGTACCGGATTACAGTGGTGCAAGGCAATTTCGTCTCGAAAGAAGCGGCAGCACAGATGCAGGTCGGCTTGTCCCGCGCGCAGGTCAAGCAACTGCTCGGCACGCCGCTCCTGACCGACATGTTCCACGCCGATCGCTGGGACTACGTGTTCTATTTCAAGCGCGGCTCGACTAACGTCGTGCAGCAGCGCGACTTCGTGGTCATATTCGCGGGCGACCGCGTCGCCAGCTGGTCGGGCGGCGACGATCTGCCGTCCAACCTCGAGTTGCTGGCTGAAATCGACGGCGACAAGTCGGGCAAGAAGAAGGCGGCAGCGGCCGTGGCGAGCGGTGCCAGCGGCGCGAGCGCGCCGGCGGCTGCAGCCGTGCCGACCACGCCGGACACCGTGCTTTCGCCGTCCGTGGCCGGCGCTGCCGCAGCGGGTGTCCCGTCCACGGACGCCAACGCGGAAGCCGCGCAAGCCGCCAATCGTGCGACCAATGCAGTGCAGTTGTCGCCCAATGCGCGTCCGAGCGTGCCGAGCGCGCCGACCGCCAACGGCGGCGGCATCCCGCAGCAAGGCCCGACGGCCGCGGGTCAGCCGCAGTTCCAGTTCCACCGTCCGCCGCCGCCGCAGAATCCGGGTACGGACAACAGCAATCCGGTTGGACCGACGGGCCCGCAGAGCAGCAACAGCAGCCCGGCGCACAACGCGCCGCTGACCTCTTCTCCGGCTTCGGGAACGGGCGGCTAATCGCGCTGTCCGTGTCTTAAGACGGTCGCTGCGCGCGGGCAACCGCACCGTGCAAAGCGTCCGTCCGGTTCTTCGTTTTTTCAGTCATGCGCGGCGCCTGGGTGTGCTGCCCGCCGCCGCTTTTACCCGCCTTTGCCGGGTTTTGCCTTTCGAACCCTCGTAGCCATGAAAATTGCCATTGCTGGCGCATCGGGCCGTATGGGCCGCATGCTCATCGAAACAGTCCTTAACGATTCCGGCGCCACGCTGTCCGGCGCGCTCGACCGCGCGGGCTCCCCGCAACTCGGACAGGACGCCGGCGCGTTTCTGGGCAAACAGACGGGCGTCGTGCTGACCGACGACGTCGAGCGCGTGTTCGCCGAATCGGACTACCTGATCGATTTCACGCGCCCCGAAGGCACGCTGATGCATCTCGAAGCGGCGCAGCGTCACAACGTTAAAATGGTGATCGGCACGACCGGCTTCGACAACGAGCAGAAGGCGCAACTGCGCGCCGCGGCGGACAAGATCGCCATCATGTTCTCGTCGAACATGAGCGTGGGCGTGAACGTCACGCTGAAGCTGCTCGAATTCGCGGCCAAGCATTTCGCGACCGGCTACGACATCGAAATCATCGAGGCGCATCATCGTCACAAGGTCGACGCGCCGTCCGGCACGGCGTTGACCATGGGCGAAGTGATCGCCAATGCGCTCGGCCGCAATCTCGACGACTGCGCGGTGTACAGCCGCGAAGGCGTGACCGGCGAGCGCGACCCGTCCACGATCGGTTTTTCGGCGATTCGCGGCGGCGATATCGTCGGGGACCATACGGTGCTGTTCGCGGGCATCGGCGAGCGCATCGAAATCACGCACAAATCGGCGAGCCGTCTGTCGTACGCGCAAGGCGCGCTTCGTGCTGTGCGTTTCCTCGAAGGGCACGCAACTGGCTTCTTCGACATGCAGGACGTGCTCGGTCTGCGTTGAGCTCGTCCTGAGCGAACCGAAGGGGCATCGCTCCACGTGTTCGCGCCCCTGAAATCACTACTCCACGGCGAGGTCAGATGGCAGGCAGCAGCGGCATCATCCATTACCTGCAAACCAGCGATGCGATCACGCATGGCGTCGCGTACGTGCTGCTGGCCATGTCGATTGCGAGCTGGTGCTTTCTGATCGTCAAAAGCTGGATCCTCACGCGCGCCAAACGTCAGGCCACGCGCGCGCTTGCCCAGTTCTGGCAGGCGCCCACGCTGGCCGAAGGCGTCGCGGCGTTAAAGCGCGCGGACCGCGAGCGCGTCTTCACGCCGCTGGCGGAAGCGGCGCTGCATGCGTCTGAAGTGGATATTCCGGGCGCGCTGCTCGCGCGCGTCGAACGCGGCGAGCGGGTGTTGCGGGCGCTGCGTCAGGCGCTCAACGCGTCGCAGCGACGGCTCGAATTCGGTCAGGTGCTTCTGGCCTCGGTGGGCAGCACGGCGCCATTCGTCGGCCTGCTCGGCACCGTGTGGGGCATCTATCACGCGCTCGGCAGCATTGCGGCGAGCGGTCAGGCGCAGATTGAAAACGTCGCCGGGCCGGTCGGCGAGGCGCTCATCATGACCGCATTCGGCCTCGTAGTCGCGATTCCGGCCGTGCTTGCCTACAACGTGCTCGGGCGGATGGTGCGGCAGTTGACGGAAGACCTCGACGGCTTCGCGCACGACCTGCACGCCTACGTCTGCGCGCCGGCGGAGCAGGGTCACATGCAGGCGCCGGCGCGGGCTCAGCAGGCCTCGACTCACTAAGCGCGCCGCTCGGACAGAAGGAGGCGATATGGCATTCGGCGGACTCGAGAAAAAGCAGACGGCCGCGCCCATGGCCGAAATCAACATGACGCCGCTGATCGACGTGATGCTGGTGCTGCTGGTGATTTTTATCATTACCGCGCCTTTATTCACGCACGCGATCCGGCTCGATTTGCCGAGAGTCGCGGCCGCGCCCGCGCGCCAGACGCCGCAAACCATTTCCCTTTCCATCGACGCCGCCGGCGAGCTGTACTGGGACGGCAGTGTGATCACGCTCGAGCAGATGCGCGCGCGCTTCGCGCAAGCGGGCAAGCAGAGCGACCAGCCGGAGATCCAGCTACGCGCCGAGCGCTCCACGCGCTACGAGGTGATCGCGCAGGTCATGGGCGCGGCGCAGCAGAGCGGGCTCGAGCGGATCGGTTTCGTGACGGACCCGCCGCCGCCGGCAGCCGCAACTCCAAAGGCGCCATAGCGCCGTTGCCGCGGTCCGCGAGGGGGCCAGTTCGACACGCCATCTCGCCGGGACTGCGAACCCGCGGGCTCGCTCCCGCGCGACGCGGTCAAACCCATGCGGCACGCCGCGCGGCGTACCCGTCCGCGGACGGTATAATCAGCCCTTTCCCCCGCCGAAGGGGAAACGACGCCATTTCATCCAGCAGAGCACCAAAGCGGCCGGTGCGAAAGCACCGACCCAGCGATCCCATCACACCATGCACGAAAAATACGTTCCCTCCGACGTCGAATCCGCCGCGCAAGGGCAATGGCGCGCCATCGACGCGTACAAGTCGACGGAAGTCACCGACAAGCCCAAGTTCTATTGCGTCTCGATGCTGCCGTACCCGTCGGGCAAGCTGCACATGGGTCACGTGCGCAACTACACGATCAACGACGTGATGTACCGCTATCTGCGGATGAACGGCTACAACGTGCTGATGCCGATGGGTTGGGACGCGTTCGGCATGCCGGCGGAAAACGCCGCGATGGCCAACAACGTGCCGCCGGCCAAGTGGACCTACGACAACATCGCTTACATGAAGAAGCAGATGCAGTCGATGGGCCTCGCGATCGACTGGTCGCGTGAAGTCGCCACCTGCAGCCCGGACTACTACAAGTGGAACCAGTGGCTGTTCCTGAAGATGCTGGAAAAGGGCATCGCGTACAAGAAAACCGGCACCGTCAACTGGGATCCGGTCGATCAGACCGTGCTCGCCAACGAGCAGGTGATCGACGGCCGTGGCTGGCGTTCGGGCGCGCTGGTCGAAAAGCGCGAAATCCCGATGTACTACATGCGCATCACGCAGTACGCGGACGAACTGCTGAACGACCTCGAAGGCCTCGGCTGGCCCGAGCGCGTCAAGATCATGCAGCAGAACTGGATCGGCAAGAGTTTCGGCGTGAACTTCGGCTTCCCGTACGAGATCGACGGCGAACAGAAGCTGCTGCGCGTGTTCACCACGCGCGCCGACACGATCATGGGCGTCACCTTCTGCGCGATCGCCGCTGAGCATCCGCTCGCCACGCGCCTCGCGAAAGACAAGCCGGAGTTGCAGGCTTTCATCGAGGAATGCAAGCGCGGCGGCGTTGCTGAAGCCGACGTCGCGACCATGGAAAAGAAGGGCATGGCCACCGGCTTCTACGTCACGCATCCGCTGACGCAGGAACAGGTCGAAGTGTGGATCGGCAACTATGTGCTGATGAGCTACGGCGAAGGCGCCGTGATGGGCGTGCCGGCGCACGACGAGCGCGACTTCGCCTTCGTGAAGAAATACGATCTGCCGATCAAGCAGGTGGTCGCCGTTCAAGGCAAGGAATACTCGACCGACGCCTGGCAAGAATGGTATGGCGACAAAACGGGCACGCTGATCAACAGCGGCAAGTACGACGGCCTCGGCTATGAGGCAGCGGTCGACCAGATCGCCGCGGATTTGAAGGAACTCGGTCTCGGCGACAAGCAGATCACGTGGCGTCTGCGTGACTGGGGCGTGTCGCGTCAGCGCTATTGGGGCACGCCGATTCCGATCATCCATTGCCCGACGTGCGGCGACGTGCCGGTGCCGGAAAAAGATCTGCCGGTGGTGCTGCCGGAAGACCTCGTGCCGGACGGCACGGGCAATCCGCTCGCCAAGTCGGAAGCGTTCGTGAACTGCACCTGCCCGACCTGCGGCGGCGCCGCCAAGCGCGAAACCGACACCATGGACACCTTCGTCGATTCGTCGTGGTACTTCTACCGCTACGCGTCGCCGGATGCGAAGACCATGGTCGACGAGCGCACCGACTACTGGGCGCCGATGGACCAGTACATCGGCGGCATCGAGCACGCGATTCTGCACCTCTTGTACTCGCGCTTCTGGGCGAAGGTGATGCGCGATCTCGGTCTGGTCAAGTTCGGCGAGCCGGCCAAAAATCTGCTGACGCAGGGCATGGTGCTCAACGAAACCTACTACCGTGAAAACGAAGCGGGCAAGAAGACCTGGTACAACCCGGCCGACGTGACCGTTTCGTTCGACGACAAGGGCCGCCCGGTCGGCGCCCTCCTGAATGCGGACGGCCAGCCGGTGGTGCTCGGCGGCGTCGAGAAAATGTCGAAGTCGAAGAACAACGGCGTCGATCCGCAATTGCTGATCGATCAGCACGGCGCGGACACCGCGCGTCTGTTCGTGATGTTCGCCGCGCCGCCCGAGCAGTCGCTCGAATGGTCCGGCTCGGGTGTGGAAGGCGCGAGCCGCTTCCTGCGCCGCGTGTGGAACTTCAGTCAGACGAACGAAGCTGCGTTACGCCAGGGCGGCACGTTCGACGCCGCTCAACTCAACGACGTCGAAAAGGCGCTGCGCCGCGAGATCTACAGCGTGCTGAAGCAGGCCGACTTCGATTACCAGCGTTTGCAGTACAACACGGTGGTGTCGGCCGCCATGAAGATGCTCAACGCGCTCGACAGCGCGAAGGGCGCCCGCCCGGCCGTGCTGCGCGAAACGTATAGCGTGATGCTGCGCGTGCTGTATCCGGTCGTGCCGCACCTCACGTTCCAGCTGTGGCAGGAACTCGGTTACGCCGACGAACTCGGCTCGCTGCTCGACGCGCCGTGGCCGAAGGTCGACGAGAAGGCGCTGGAGCAGTCCGAGATCGAACTCGTGCTGCAGGTGAACGGCAAGGTGCGCGGCGCGCTCACGGTGGCGAAAGACGCCTCGCGTGAAGCGATCGAGCAGCTCGCCGCCGCGCACGAGATGGTCGCGAAGTTCAGCGAAGGCAAGGCGCCGAAGAAGATCGTCGTGGTGCCGGGCCGCCTCGTGAACGTGGTCGTGTGAGTTTCGACGAAGACATGACAGCAGGCAGGACGCCGCCGCGCGCGGCGGCGCTTGTCCGTGCTGGGGAATCTACTGCGAACCAGGAGCCAATGTGACTCGCAGATCGTTTTTGACGCTGGCTTGCAGCGTGCTGATGTTGTCCGCCTGCGGCTTCCAGCTGCGCGGCCAGCAGGACTACGCATT
Source organism: Paraburkholderia sp. RL17-347-BIC-D (assembly GCF_046027915.1). Taxonomy (NCBI): domain Bacteria; kingdom Pseudomonadati; phylum Pseudomonadota; class Betaproteobacteria; order Burkholderiales; family Burkholderiaceae; genus Paraburkholderia; species Paraburkholderia sp. RL17-347-BIC-D. Next base: position 9,729 of record NZ_JARESS010000076.1, on the reverse strand, counting down.
CAAACGCCTCTTTATCGCCGGCGGTTCGCCGGCGGCGGCCGCGCGCTTGACGCGTATCGTGCAAGGCGGCAGCGACACGGTCGTGGTCACTTCGGTCGCGAATGCCGACGCCACGTTGCAGATCACGGAAGGCCGCGGCACCAGCACGCTGACGCTGAACTCGCTGGGCCAAGTCGAAGAGTATCAATTGAATCTCAACATGAACTATTCGCTGATCGCCAAGGACGGCACGCTGCTGATTCCGCCGAGCGTGATCGCGTTGAACCGCGCGATGACCTATAGCGACCAGTTCTCGCAAGCGAAATCAGCCGAAAGCGAGATTCTCTTCGCCGATATGGAAAACGACGCGATCGACCAGCTCACGCGCCGTCTGGGCGTCGTGCGCTCGATGCATCCGGCGCCGGGCCAGGAAGTGCCGTCGGTTGCGCCGCGCGCGCCGTTGCCGCCGCCGCCGCTGTGAGCGTCGTATTCCGTTCACTTTGTTCAATGTGCCGCACCTGTTCAACCTCGCCGATCGGTAGCCATGCAACTGCGACTTGACGCGCTCGAAGCGCATCTCGCCAAGGGACTCGCCGGACTGTACGTCGTGTACGGCGACGAGCACCTGCTCGCGCAGGAAGCATGCGACCGCATTCGCGCCGCGGCGCGCGCGGCCGGCTTCACCGACCGCTCGGTGTTCACGGTCGAGCGCGGGTTCGACTGGAGTTCGCTGCTGGGCGCGAGCCAGTCGATGTCGCTGTTCGGCGACCGTCAACTGGTCGAGTTGCGTATTCCGTCAGGCAAGCCCGGCAAGGAAGGCGCGGACGCGCTGAAAGCGCTCGCTGCTGCCGTCAATGACGACGTGCTCACCATGATCACGCTGCCGCGGCTCGACGCGGCCACGCAGAAGTCGGCGTGGTTCACGGCTTTGTCCGACGCGGGCGTCGCGTTGAAGATCGATCCGGTCGAGCGCGCGCAGTTGCCGAATTGGGTCGGCCAACGGCTCGCCGCGCAGGGCCAGCGAGTCGCCGCCGGCGAAGAAGGGCGGCGCGCGCTGGCGTTCATCGCCGAGCGCGTGGAAGGCAACCTGCTCGCCGCGCATCAGGAAATTCAGAAGCTCGGCTTGCTGTATCCGTCTGGGCCGCTCAGCTTCGAACAGGTTCAGGACGCTGTGCTCAACGTCGCGCGTTACGACGTTTTCAAGCTGAACGAAGCGATGCTGGCCGGCGACGTCGGCCGCTTGTCGCGCATGCTCGACGGACTGCGCGGCGAAGGCGAGGCTGCGGTGCTGGTGCTGTGGGCCGTGGTCGAAGAAGTGCGCACGCTGCTGCGGATCAAGCGCGGTGTCGCGGCCGGCAAGCCGCTGGCGATGCTGGTGCGCGAAAACCGCGTGTGGGGGCCGCGCGAGCGGCTGATTGGACCGGCGTTGTCGCGCGTGAGCGAAGGCGCGCTGGAAAAAGCGCTGGCGCTGGCGGCGCGGCTCGATCGTCAGGTGAAGGGTTTGTCGGGCGGCACGCCCGGCAATCATCGCAACGATCCGCCGCCCGATCCGTGGGATGGCCTGTTCGAGTTGGCCATGACGGTGGCTTCGCCGAAAACGGCGCCGGTGCCGCCGCCACGACCTCGAAGCGCGGCAGCGGCGTCTGCTCGAAGGCCGGCCTGAGCCACGACGGCAAGCCTGCCGGGCGAGCGCCTAGCCGCTGCCGCTAGCGCTTCGAGTAGCGCTCAAGCGTGCGACGTCCGGCATGTGACGGCCTAGGCTACTTGGATTGCATCGGCCGGCGCCGCAAGCAAAGCGCCTTCACCCGACTTACAATCGCTTCATCTTTCGCCAATTCTGCCTGTCCGCCGCACGTCGACGTGCGCGGCACCACGAGAATCACCATGGATATCGACCAGTACATGACCGACCTCGGCCGCCGCGCCCGCCAAGCTTCGCGGGCGATGGCACGGGCGTCGACGGCGGCGAAAAATTCCGCGCTCGCGGCCGTTGCGCAGGCAATCGAACGCGATGCCGCGCTGCTGAAAGAAGCCAACGCGCGCGACGTCGCGCGGGCTCGCGAGAAGGGTCACGATGCCGCGTTCATCGATCGTTTGACGCTGTCGGATAAAGCGCTGAAGACGATGGTCGAAGGTTTGCGGCAAGTCGCTGCGCTGGCCGATCCGATCGGCGAGATCAGCAATCTGAAGTACCGGCCGAGCGGCATTCAGGTCGGCCAGATGCGCGTGCCGCTGGGCGTGATCGGCATCATCTACGAATCGCGTCCGAACGTGACGATCGACGCCGCCGCGCTGTGCCTGAAGTCGGGCAACGCGACGATTCTGCGCGGCGGTTCGGAAGCGCTCGAATGCAATACGGCGTTGGCGAAGCTGATCGGTGAAGGGCTGGAAGCGGCCGGTTTGCCGCAAGATGCCGTGCAAGTGGTGGCCACTTCGGACCGTGCGGCTGTCGGCAAGCTGATCACGATGACCGAATTCGTCGACGTGATCGTGCCGCGCGGCGGCAAGAGCCTGATCGAGCGCCTGATGAACGAAGCGCGCGTGCCGATGATCAAGCACCTCGACGGCATTTGCCACGTCTACGTGGACGACCGCGCGGATCTGGCCAAGGCGCTGACTGTCTGCGACAACGCCAAGACGCACCGCTACGGCACCTGCAACACGATGGAAACGCTGCTGGTCGCGCGAGGCATAGCGGCCGAAGTGTTGCCGCCGTTGGGCAAGCTGTACCGCGACAAGAACGTCGAGTTGCGAGTGGACGCGGCGGCGCGCGCTGTGCTGGCGGATGCGGGTGTGGGACCGCTCGTCGATGCCACCGAAGAAGACTGGCGCACCGAATACCTCGCGCCGGTGCTGGCGATCAAAGTGGTCGACGGCCTCGATGCGGCGATCGACCACATCAACACGTACAGTTCGCAGCACACCGACGCGATCGTCACGGAAGACCACGATCGCGCCATGCGCTTCCTGCGCGAAGTGGATTCGGCGAGCGTGATGGTCAACGCATCGACGCGTTTCGCGGATGGTTTCGAATTCGGCCTCGGCGCGGAAATCGGCATTTCGAATGACAAGCTGCACGCGCGCGGGCCGGTGGGTCTGGAAGGGCTGACGTCGCTCAAGTACGTCGTGCTGGGCCACGGTGAAGGCCGGCAATAAACGAGAGGACCGCTGATGCTTTGGGTAAAGACGTTTCACATCGTTCTGATTGCTTCATGGTTCGCCGGCCTGTTCTATTTGCCGCGCATCTTCGTCAATCTGGCGATGGAAACGGAACCCGCGGCGACGGCGCGTCTCCTGACGATGGCGCGCAAGCTGTTTCGCTTCATGACGTTCATCGCGGTGCCGGCGCTGGCGTGCGGGTTGTGGTTGTGGCTGGTGATCGGCATCGGGCGCGGACAGGGGTGGATTCACGCGAAGGTTGGCGTGGTGGTGCTGCTGATCATCTATCACGCTTATTGCGGCGTGCTGCTGCGGACCTTCGAGCGCGGGGAGAATCGGCGGTCGGATAAGTGGTATCGGATGTTTAATGAGCTGCCGGTGTTAGGGATGTTGGCGGCGGTGGCGTTGGTGGTGATCAAGCCGTTTTAGGACGCGGGCGGTGTTTGGGTTCTTCGGATGCGAGCTTTGAATTGTGGAAAGGGCGGTTTGCTGGATTCGGCAAACCGCCCTTTTTTATTATTGGTGCGAGTGCGACGCGTGGTCTTAGGCCGAATGGCTAGCCCGGTTGTTCGGCTATATTGGGACGGCCAATGCGCGTGCGGCCTGATTTATAATTTCCGAACCACCGGCATCAACCGGTGGTCAGGTTTAGCAGCCTGCGCCAAAAACCGCACACCCGCCTAGGCGGGGCGTGCGTCTGCCTCTGCACGCCTTATTTCAATGGGCGGGCCGTGGTGGGGAGCCGAAAGGCTCGCCGGTTTGTTTTTGGCCCGGTCTGCTAACCCGCTACGTGCCCGCTCACCCTCCTTGCAAGCGAGTGTCGGGCGATCCAAGTAAGTCTTAGGGAGATCGCACCATGAGCAAGTCCATCAAAAATCAACCTACCTCACGCCCGCCAGTCGATGCCTTGCAGTATGAAAAACTCGCTCTGTCGGCATTCGGTTCGTGCGAACGGCAACTGACTCAACTCAACAGACTGGCTACACTTGCGACCTCGATATATAGGAATCCTGCATTGACGAATCACGAACGGCGTAGCCGGCAAGTGCTACTCGAGTTGCTGGTCGAGACATGCGAGGAGTATGAGCGAGAAGTGGAATGCGACCGCGAACTGTACCAGGTGATTGCGCTCGATGCGCGTGGCATCGCTCATCGCCGAATTACGGCAAGTGCTGCGGCGAAACTTCTTGCGAAAGCGGGGAAGGAAACCAAGAAGGACGATGCGAGCGTTGCACGAAGCGTGACCGCGACGCGTAAGTCGGCACGGCGTGCGGCCGATGTAGCCGTTGCTGCGACTGCACACTGAGACGGACTGCAAACACGTTTCAGCACGTTTCAGCACGTTTCCACGCCGCGCTGAAGTCGGCAACGCGACGCTCCTGCGCGGCGGCTCAACAATGCTCGACTGCAGCACGGCGCTTGCTAAGTTGATTGGTGAAGGGTGGTAAGCGACTGGCCTGCCGCAAAACGCCTATGCAACTGGTGGCCGCACCAGATCGTGCGGCCGTCAGAAAATCTGATCACGATGACTCAATTCGTCGACGCGATCGTGACGCGCTGCCCGTAGCGGGCGGCTCATCCTTTGCAACCCGCTGGTCACTCCTGGTCAGGCGAGTCCGCATCTATTTATCTGAATCCGGATCGGCTAATGTGACGTCGCTCGCCGGATGGCAGGAATGCGCGGCGTGCATTGCGTCACTGCGTTTGGGCGCTCAACGCAGATTCGCCGGTTTGACTTGAGTTCCTGATTGCATCCCGCACACCGATGCTCAATTTAAGGCGCGATTTATCGCTGCTTCGATTAAGACTTTTCCGAAGCATGGCGCAATAGTTTCGCCACAAATGTCCGCTGCTTAGCAAGTGTCAACGCTGCCATTTCGCGGCCTACAGTTCAGCACATTCCTATTGTCCGCGCGTCTTGCGTAACGGACGTCTACAGCTCTTCATCTCTCGACTGCCGACAGCGCTGTCGCCGTGACAGTTGCACAAACAATCTGCCCTCAAATCTCTCGTCTCCTTTGTCTGAAATGCCCGCGCGTCTCTGAGGCGTTTTAGTCCTTGTCTGATTTCGTCTGCTTCTCTCGTCTCATATTCTGCAAATCGAACATTAGCAAAGCACGACGGCCCTAGCCACGCTTCGCTCGATGTCGGGTCGCAAACGTGGTTGTCGTGTTTTTAATTTTTACTGTGAGTATTCATGAACAAGAATCGATTTCGCCGGGTATTTAGCAAACGTCTCGGCATGCTGGTCGCTGTTGCAGAAAATGTGGCGAGCCAAGGCAAACAGGCCGGCGAAAGCTCTGCAGCCGGCGTAACCGGCCGCGAACTGGGCGTCATTTCGACAATGACCACCACGGCACTGGCGCTGATGGTATTCCAACCGTCCCTGAGCCAGGCGCAGTCGCTGCCGACCAATGGCCAGGTGATATCGGGTCAGGCGAGCATCTCGCAGACCAATCCGACCACGATGACCATCAATCAGGGTACGCAGCGTACCGTGATCGACTGGAACTCGTTCAACGTGGCGAAGGACAACACGGTCCAGTTCAATCAGCCGAACGCACAGGCACAGGCTTTGAACCGCGTGGTGGGCGGCGTGGCGTCGAACATTCAAGATTCGTTGCTGGCCAACGGTCAAGTGCTGATCCAGAACGCGAACGGCGTGCTTTTCAGCAAGGGCGCAGTGGTGAACGTCGGTTCGCTGCTGGCGACGACGAAGTCGGTCGACACGAACCAGTTCATGGCGGGTGGTCCGCTGCAACTGGGCTCGACGGGCAAGAACGCAAGCGTGGTGAACGACGGCCAGATCCAGGCGCAGGGCTTCGTGGTGCTGATGGGCGACCAGGCGCGTAACACGGGCACGATCACGACGGCGAAGGGCGGCCAGGTGGCACTTGCCGCAGGCGATAGCGCGACGGTTGCGCTGGCCAACGGTCAGGGCATCCAGCTGACGCTGACGAATGCAACCGCCAATGCACTGGTGGAAAACAGCGGCACGATCAAGGCCGACAACGGCAGCGTGCTGCTGACGGCACGCGGCAAGGACACGCTGCTCAATACGGTGGTGAACCTGTCGGGCGTGACGCGCGCCGGCACGGTGGTGGCCGACGCGGGCAACACGGGCGACGTCGTGGTGACGGGCAGGATCGATGCGTCGAACACGCAGCCGGGCGGCGTGGGCGGCACGGTGGTGCTGTCGGGCGACCGCGTGGGCGTGCTGGGTAACGGTAGCGTGGACGTGAGCGGCGATGCGGCTGGCGGCAAGGTGATCATGGGCGGCGACAGCCTGCATCAGCTCGCGGGCACGCAGGCGCAAACGATGCTGCAGGACGGCGTGAACTTCGCGAACTACACGCAGGTGGATGCGGGCGCGACGATCAAGGCGGACTCGGCGCATGGCAATGGTGGCTTCGTCGAAACGTCGGGTCACAACCTCGACGTGGAAGGCGCAGTGAGCGCAGCGGCAGCGGCAGCGGAAGGCAAGGCCGGCCAGTGGCTGATCGACCCGACGGACGTGACGATCAGCACGGGCGGGGACGCGGGCTATACGGGCAACGTGACGGGCGGATTTAGCGGCACGGGCAACACAGCGACGGTGAAGAACGCGACGATCAGCAACGCGCTGACCGCGGGCACGGACGTGACGATCACGACGGCGAGCGCAGGCACGGCGACGGGCAACATCGTGCAGCAGGCGGGCGCGGACATCACGAAGACGGGAGGCGGCGCCGCGAACCTGACGCTGGCGGCCAACGGCAGCATCACGCTGGGCGGTAATATCACGTCGACGTCGAACTTGCTGAACCTGAACCTGACGGCAGCCATGGGGGCGGCCAATGGTTCGGTACAGCAGAACGCCAACACAACCATCGACCTGAACGGCGGTAGCCTGACCATTATTGGCAATACGACGAGTGGCGCGGGTGCGTCTGTCGCAGGTAACGCGGTTACCCTGTACGGCAACCAGTCGAACATCGGCGGTGGTTCAATCACGGGTGCATCGAACGCGGGCGCGGGTGTGACACTCGCCGGTAACTTCACGGAGATCGGCAACGGCAAGCTGGCGATTACCGGTACGTCGAATGCTGGCGATGGTGTCCAGTTGTACGGCAACGTCGCCGTGAGGCAGGCAGCGCAGTTCAATGTGAGCGGAAGCAGCGCGACCGGTGGACATGGTGTCATCCAGAACAGCGGCACCAGTCTGATTGTTCAGGACAGTGCCAATGCGAACCTGCTGGGCAAGTCCACTACCGCCGACGCTGTCGATTTTTACGGTAACAACAGCGTTGTCGGAAATGCGGCTCTCAACGTCAAGGGTACTTCTATCGGTGGTGCCGCGGTCTATGACCTGGGTTCATGGAACATCCGCAACAATGCCACGGTCAACTTCTCGGGAACGAGCCAGAACAGCTTCGGATTCCGTTCGATGGCAGGAACCCGAACAGTTACCGATAACGCACACGTCACGATCAGTGGCACAAGCGACACGATGCATGCTGCGTGGTTCCAGGGCGCATATGACCTGTCTGGCAACTCAACACTCGATATCACCGGTGCTACGAACGGGGCGGGAGCCATTGGCGTGGGCGTGCGTCTTCCGCTGAACGTCGGAGACAATGCAACACTTACGATTCACGGTTTTTCCGACGCCTATAACGGCTTCGAGGAAACGTCAGGTTCGATCAACGTATCGGGGCACGGCACGGCGATCATTGATGGATCGTCCAATCAGGGGATCGGCCTTAATCTGAACGGCAACAACAGTGTCACAGAAAACGGCACGCTTACATTCGCCGGTACGTCAGTCAACGGGACGGGCGTGGCGCAACCGGGAAAGATGAATGTTTCGGGCGACGGCGTTGCGAGTATCACGGGTATATCGACCAACGGCACAGGTGTCGCGCAGAACGGCACGATCAATGTGTCGGGCAATGGTTCGTCGGCCATCACGGGTAACTCGAGCAGCCGTGACGGTGTCGACCAGAACGGCGTGATCAACGTCACGCAGAACGGTACGAGCACGATCAATGGTGGCTCCGCCAATGGCGCGGGCGTGGTCCAGAACGGCACGATCAATGTGTCGGGCAATGGTTCGTCGGACATTACAGGTAACTCGACCAATGGGGATGGTGTCGACCAGAATGGCGTGATCAACGTCATGGACAACGGAACGAGCAATATCTCGGGTACGTCGGCCAATGGTGCGGGCGTCGACCAGAATGGCTCGATCAATATCTCGGGTAACGGTGCGGCCGATATCTCGGGTGACTCGACGAACGGTAACGGCGTGGTAATCGACGGTGATGTGAACGTGATGGATAACGGCACGGCGAATATCAGCGGCAACTCGACCAACGGTTCGGGCGTGATCGTCGATCCGAACGGTTCGGTCAACACGACGGACAATGGCGCGACCAACATCTCCGGTGATTCGACGAACGGTTCGGGTGTGGTGGACAACGGCTCGATCAACACGTCGGGTAACGGCACGACCGATATCAGCGGCAACTCGACCAATGGCACGGGTGTGATCGTCGATCCGAATGGTTCGGTCAACACGACGGATAACGGCACGACCAACATCTCCGGTGATTCGACCAACGGTAACGGCACGGACATCAACGGCTCGATCAACACGAGCGGTAATGGTTCGACCAACATCGACGGCAACTCGACCAACGGGTCGGGTGTGATCGTCGATCCGAACGGTTCGGTCAACACGACGGACAATGGCACGACCAACATCTCCGGTGATTCGACCAACGGTAACGGCACGGACATCAACGGCTCGGTCAACACGAGCGGGAACGGTTCGACCGATATCAGCGGCAACTCGACCAATGGTACGGGCGTGATCGTCGATCCGAATGGTTCGGTCAACACGACGGATAACGGCACGACCAACATCTCGGGCAATTCGGCCAACGGTTCGGGTGTGGTGGACAACGGCTCGATCAACACGAGCGGGAACGGTTCGACCGATATCAGCGGCAACTCGACCAACGGGTCGGGTGTGATCGTCGATCCGAATGGTTCGATCAACACGACGGACAACGGCACGACGAACATCTCCGGTGATTCGACCAACGGTGACGGCACGGACATCAACGGCTCGATCAACACGAGCGGGAACGGTTCGACCAACATCGACGGCAACTCGACCAACGGCACGGGTGTGATCGTCGATCCGAATGGTTCGATCAACACCACCGATAACGGCACGACCAACATCTCTGGTGATTCGGCCAACGGTTCGGGTGTGGTGGACAACGGCTCGATCAACACGAGCGGTAATGGTTCGACCAACATCGACCGTAACTCGACCAATGGCTCGGGTGTGATCGTTGATCCGAACGGTTCGATCAACACGACGGACAATGGCACGACAAACATCTCGGGCAATTCGACCAACGGTGACGGCACGGACATCAACGGCTCGGTGAACACCAGCGGTAACGGGACGACCGATATCAGCGGCAACTCGACCAACGGGTCGGGCGTGACCGTCGATCCGAACGGTTCGATCAACACCACCGATAACGGCACGACCAACGTCTCGGGTGATTCGAAGAACGGTGACGGCACGGACAT
>NZ_JARESS010000075.1:0-28270 GCF_046027915.1 Paraburkholderia sp. RL17-347-BIC-D | reverse complement strand
CGCGATCTGGCGGTTGCGCCACTGCTCCAGCGCCTTGGGCGCCGTCGTATAGTGGCCGTGAATATCGATGATCATCTTTACTCCAACAGTTGATTCGTTTATCCGGCGATGCCACGCAAAGCACCGCCAGATGGTTTTCTCAGTGCGCCACGGTCGGCTGCACAGCCGGGTCGCCGGTCCTCGCCCGTTGAGCGACCATGATGGCGAGCGCAGCCAATGTCGCGGGTACGGCCAGCATCGCGAGAATCGCTCCGAACTGCCAACCGAGTCCGAGCAGCGCGCCGCCGATGGCGGAGCCGAAGATGCTGCCGAAGCGCCCCATGCCAAGCATCCAGCTCACGCCAGTGGCACGCGCAACTGTCGGGTAACGGCCCGGCGCGAACGCATTCAACCCCGTCTGCGCGCCGCTCATGCAGAAGCCCGCCGCGAATACCAGCAAGGCCAGCGACGACGACAGTGCGCCGATCCATGCGAGTGCGAGAACGCACAGCGCGCCGCCGAGGTAAGCCGCGCTGATCACCCGTGCAGGCCGCACCTTGTCCATCACCCATCCCACAAGAATGGCGCCGATCGTTCCGCCGATCTGGAACATCGCCGTGACGTTAGCGGCCGAGGTGACCGTCAAGCCTGCGTCTTTCGTGAGCGTCGGCAGCCAGCCCGTCAGCAGATAGATGACGAGTAGACCCATGAAATAGGTCACCCAAAGCGCCGCCGTCATGAAGCCATAGCCTTGCGAGAAGAGCACGCCGATCGGCTTGCGCGTGGGCAACGGCGGTTCGTTGGAAACGAACACCTCGCCGCCGGTAAAGCGCGCACCGCATACCCGGCCGAGAACAGCGCCGATACGCGCCGGCGATGCGCCACGCACCGCGAGCAGGCGGGCGGATTCCGGCAGCAGCCACACTTGCAACGGAATCAGCGCCAACGGCAGAGCACCACCGAAAATCAGAACCGAACGCCAGCCGTGGACGGGAATCAGCCAGCCCGCCGCAAAGCCGATCAATGCCGAGCCGAGATTAAAGCCGGTGAACATGATCGTGATCATCAGCGAGCGCTTGCGCTGAGGCGCGTACTCGGACAGAAGCGTCGTCGTGTTCGGCATCGCGGCGCCGAGGCCGATACCGGTCAGCAACCGCAGCGCCGCCATTTCCATGGGCGAGTGAGTGAAAGCCGTCGCGATGGTGAAAATGCCGAAGAGGAAAACCGAGGTAATCAGAACCCACTTACGTCCGATACGATCCGAAGCCGGGCCCGCCGCCAACGCACCGATGACGAGTCCCAGCGGCGCCGCGCTCATCACGAGGCCAAATGCTGGGCGTGAAATCCCCCAGTCGTGGATGATCGAGGGCGCCACAAAGCCCATGATCGCCACGTCCATGCCGTCGGCCGTCACGATGAGAAAGCACAGCGCCACCAGTAACCACTGGTAGGGCGAGATGGCTCGCTGGTCGATAAACGCCTTAATGTCAATCGCTTTTCCGTTTGTCATCGATTTACTCCTGTCTCCTTGCTTTGGCTAATGACGTAATTGCTCGTGTTGTTTGCCGTCATGCCATGCTTCTTTTGAGTCCGACACTCCGCCTGGTGGCGAAAGCATCGGCGCGGTACTTTCACCCTTCAGCTCTTGCCTTTTTCTGCGTTGTCCCAATCGAGTTTTCCAGCGGTTTTTCCCGCCACCGAGTACAGTGCGCCGGGCGCATTGCGGGTGCGCTGGAAAGCCTCCAGCGTTTCGCCGCGCATGGCGGCGTAGATGTGCAGATTCGACACGCCCGTTACAGCACCGAGCTTTTCGAGCATGAAGAAGATCACGCCGTAGTGCAGCAACGCGCGCCAGTCACGGCGGCGAATCAGGTCGCGCTCTTCTTCACTCAACCCGGCCGCTTCGAAGCTCGCTTCCGGATCGTTCAGAAACGCTTCGCGATGAGCGGGCTCGACCATCCGGTGAAGGTAATCGTTGATCCGGTAGGCGCGCACAGCGACTTCGATCGAGAACGGATAGGTGCCCTCGAGTTTCTCGACATCGGCAAGTTGAACCGCCATCCGCTGGCGGTGACGTTCGACGACGGAAGGCTTCGTCTCACCCTCTTCGCCTTCGTAGATCGCAGTCGCGATGCCTGCCATCGACGGCAGGTAGTAGCTGCGATGCTTGCAAACGACGCTGGACGACAGGGCGCCTCGCATCGTCAGCCACATGATCACTTCCGCGCCTTCGAATCCGCCCAGTTCCGCGTATTCGGCAATCGTCATCTCGGCCAGTTGCTCGGGATCGTTTTCGAAGAGATCGAGAAAGCGCTGGTCCCATTCGGGATTGTTGAAACCCGCACGCTCTCCATGCACTTGATGCGACAGGCCACCCGTTGCGACGATCGCGACTTTGAGATCTTCGGGGTAGCTCTCGATTGCACGTCGCAACGCTTGTCCAAGCTTGTAAAAGCGTCGAGCGCTCGGCACCGGCAGTTGCAGCACGCCCATCTGCAGCGGCACGAGCTTCACCGGCCATTCGGGCTTGTGCGGGCAAAGCATCGATAGCGGCGAAAAGCAGCCGTGATCGAGCGCCTTGTTCTGAAAGAACGACATGTCGAACTCGTCGGTCATAAGCGAAGTGCCGATGTGCGCGGCCAACTCAGGATGACCTTTGATCGGCGGCAGATCGCGTGCGCCGCCCCCTTCGTCGGCGACGTTCCACTCGGGTCCCACGCCTAGCGTGAACGCGGAATAGTGGTCGAAGAAGAACGAAGTGACATGGTCGTTGTAGATGACCAGCAACACGTCAGGGCGCTTGTCGGCGAGCCAGTCGGCCAACGGCGCGAAGTTTTCGAAGATGGGTGCCCACACGGGATCGTCACGCTTGTTCTTATCGAAAGCAAAACCGATGGTTGGTGTGTGCGAGGCGGCGATGCCTCCGATGATCCGTGCCATACCTGTACTCCTTCAAAAACTCATTTGGACCGCCGACGCAACGAATTCAGGCAGCGGGTGCAGAAGCGCAGCGCAAGCACTGAGCCTAAGGTGCTTCTTGCTGGCCGATAGAAGGTGCGGGCGTCTCGGGATACAAAGGTATGAATTGCAGGGACTTACAGAAAGTAAGGGTAAACCATGAGTTAACGGCTTGAAAGTGCCGTCGCACTTCCTATCCCTTGATCTGACGATATCGGCAAGCCGCGCCCCGTAAAGCGTTTTCGGGATCCCATGACCGCACTGCTCCGCGAACAGGTTTGCACAGCATTTCAGATCGCGATAAACAAAACAGATGGGGCTAAATTGAAATCGCAAACTGCCGAACGCATGGCGCCAGCGCGAAGAGATCGCAGAGGCGGTAGTAAATGGGGAACAGGCGCGTGGATGACTTGATAAAAAGACATGTCCAGCGCGATGGGATGGGTGAACCACACCGATGGAGTAAGCTTGCCGTCGATTTGCGATATTGGACCGCGCGGCGCACCCGGGTTTTTCCTGGTCTTAACCTGTGTCGATACCGGCGTCGTCGGATCGTCGTTGCAGTATGTCTAACTTCTCTAATGAAAGGAGAACACACCATGGCTACCGGAACCATCCATCTGCACCGCGTCTTGCGCGCTACACCAGAACGCATCTATCGTGCCTTCCTCGAACCGGATGCGATAGTGAGGTGGCTTCCTCCGTACGGGTTCACCTGTCAGGTACACCACATGGATGCCAAAGTCGGCGGCACCCACAAGATGTCCTTCCGTAACTTCGGCACCGGCAACAGCCACTCGTTCGGCGGCGAGTATCTCGAACTGGTGCCGTTCGAGAAAATCCGCTACTCGGACCGATTCGACGACCCGAACCTGCCGGGCGAGATGCAGGCCACCATTTCATTGCGGCAGGTATCGTGCGGAACCGAACTCACCATTTTGCAGGAGGGCGTGCCCGAGGTCATTCCTGTGGAGATGTGCTACCTCGGTTGGCAGGAGTCGCTTGTTCAGTTGGCGAAGCTGGTCGAGCCCGAGATTCCCGACTGACGATGCGTGCAGACCGTCATTCGAGTTCGATCGGCTGTCCATGCCGCGTGCGGCGCGCTGCCGCATCCCACGCGCCACGGCGACGCAGAAGCGAGTCGTCGGTCACGAGTCCCTTGATCGTGCTGATGCGCTCCAGCGCTGTCAGCCAATGCGAGTAGTACGTGTCGCCGTGGTCTGCGTCGCCGGCGGCCTGTGCGTCGCGGATTGCCTCGTTCAAGCACGTTGCCCACTCGGCCCAGGTGAACATGCCGCGCTCGTGCAACGCCAGGGTCATGGCAAACGCCTGGGCTTCCCACGGCGCGTTGAAAACCGGCCCTGCGTCGTCGCAAGGCAGTGCTGGCAACGCGGCTCGCAGTTCAGGTAGTTTCGTTAGAGCATCAGTCATGGTGCCGGCGGCGGCTCGAGATACGGTTCCCAGCAATCGACGCATACCGACGCCGCAGTCGTATCACTCCCCCAAAGCTCCGCACTGTCGAAGCGCACGGTATAGAGCCATTGCGGTTGCTCGCCCAGGCCGATCGCGTTGGTATCGGGAAAGACATGCGTGCCGTGCACGGCAACAATGCGCCCGCGTTTGCCCCGACAATAACGCGGCAAACGAGTATGCGACGAAGGATTGATTTGACGAGCCTGCACCCAATCGCCAACGGCAAACTTTGCTTCAACGGCCGCGGGTCGCTCGACGGGACTGCCTCGTAGCAGCGTCGCGGATACGTCGCTGGCCATCAACACGCGTGGAACCGGCGCCGCTTGATTCATCGACTTGCCTGACTCGATTTCGTCGGCCGTAGCCAGACCGGTGCTCAGGATGAGTTTTTTCAAACCCTCGAACCAGATCTGGTAGTAGCTGCTGGAAAGGTATTGCGCCGGCGGCAAACTCTCCCGCGCAGCACGCGACATATCGATGTTCCACTTACCGATTGCGCCCATGGCAATCGTGGTCGCGAGCACCCTGCGCTCCCAGTCGGCGTGAAAGGGCGGGACTTCGTTATCGGGACATATCGGACCGAAAGCCTGCATACCACCGAGATCCTGCGCGCCGTTCATGGTGTCCCCCGTGTCGACTCAGGAGCCTTCGGCAATCCGGTGCCGATCATCGAATCACGTGTTACCAGTTCAGCTAGCGCCTCTTCGGAGAAATCGCCGGTGCCGGGCGGCTGCATGGGCAACACGAGGTATCGAACCTCCGCAGTCGAATCCCACACGCGAAACTCGACTGCCGCGGGTAACTCGAAGCCGAACTCCTTCAATACGCCACGAGGATCGATGACGGCACGCGACCGATAAGGCGCCGATTTGTACCATACCGGTGGAAGTCCGAGCACAGGCCACGGGTAGCACGAGCACAATGTGCAGACCACCATATTGTGTACGGCGGGCGTGTTTTCCAGCACGATCATGTGCTCGCCCTGTCGGCCCGTGTAGCCGAGCGACGCGATCGCTGCAGTGGCGTCGTCGAGTAGCCACTGTTTGTACGCCGGATCACGCCAAGCCTTTGCGATCACGCGGGCGCCATTGCGCGGCCCGACTTTTTGCTCATAGGTTTCGATGAGGATGTCCAACGCGTGCGGATCGACATACCCTTTCTCGACCAGCAGGGATTCCAGAGCACGGACACGCAGATCCATCTCCGACAAAGCACTACCGTGGTGGTCGTGAGTGTCGGTGTGCGGGTGCGCGTGGTGATCGCCATCGGGATCGTTACCGTTCATCGCCATTCACCGCGAACAAGGCTGGAGAGAACAAGTATGGTTCGTGCTGGGCGCAAATGCAATCTTGGGCGAGTGTGATGCTTTGGGCGTAGGTCGCCCTCAGATTGATGCTTCCTGCGGCAGCGATTGAGGGTTCAGTAATGCGTAAGCGCAATAAGCCCTGTCTAAACATCAGCGTCGCGTTGGCGCACATAGTGACGGCGGGCTTTTGCACGGTTCCCGCAGTCGCCCATCGAACACCAACGCCGGTTCTGCGCACGACTTTCATCCACGAAAAGCCATCCGCAGCCCCGGTCGTCCTGACACTGCTTCACCTTATGCGAATGGGGACCGGTTAGCAGCGCCAAAGCGGATATGACCACAGGCATGAGCAGAACACACACGCCATTCGCGTGCCCGTCGGCGTTCCACAGATAGCGCCCTCGCTGGACAGATAGCTGCATGCCAGGCGTGCCTGCATTGAGCAACTGAGACAGAAGCGAAAGGTCGGTCTTCGCCGGGGCTTTGTCTGACGCCGCGCTCTGAAGCGCCCGGTAAATCGTCTCGCGCAATGATAAAGCGGTCTGATACCCGTTTTCAGCGAGGACAGGATCGCCCTTCCATTCAAGCGACAACGCGCGCAAAAAACCCGCATCGAACAGCCGGGCCTCGGCAAACCACCGAAGCAGAGCCTCAGCGGATGGCAAACGCTCTTCCTGCTCGTCAGCCCGGCGCCACGCAACCGTGTTCACGAACCGAATGGCCAACTCCTCGTCGACATGCGACGCCCTGCGCGGCCGAGCTTCTTCATTCTGGACGGTCATGCTAAATGCCTCTTGTAAATCCGCTTCGAAAGTATAACCTGTTAACCGGTTATACAGATCAACGAACGGACCCGTTATGTCGACTCGACCGCTACTCGCGTTCTCTGCCATTTATCTCGTTTGGGGGTCGACCTATCTTGCCGTTGCGATCGGCTTGCGCTCGTTCCCACCGATGATTCTGATGGGAACACGCTGCGTGATTGGCGGTTTGATCCTGCTCGGGTGGAGCCTGCTGCACAATCAGCGCCTCCCGTCCGCTCAGTTATTGATTCATGGCGTCGCATGCGGCCTGCTTTTCTTCGTCGGCTGCCACGGCGTTCTGGCGATTGCGCAGCAGCATGTGCCGTCAGGAATTGCCGCCGTCATTCTGGCGACCATTCCGTTCTGGATTGCCATGCTGCGCTTTTTGCTTCCGGGAGAGCGTCGTCCTGTGCCGGCCACTATTTGTGCACTGGGTGTAGGTTTTGCCGGCGTCGCTGTCATCGCGTGGGCAGCACCCTCGTCGGGCCCGCACGGAATGGAGTTGCCCTGGCTTGCCGCGTTGCTCGGCGCAAGCCTTTCGTGGGCACTAGGAACGGTCCTGACTCAGCGACATAAGGGCAAGACTCCCGCGCTTACGCTTGCGGGGGTCGAACTGTTAGCGGGTGGCGCAACGCTCGCTGCGTTGTGCGCAATAACGGGAGAACTACGCGGCTTCCGGGTCCAGGCAGTCTCAGCAGACTCGCTTTTTGCGCTTGGCTACCTGATTCTCGCAGGTACCGTCCTGTCATTCGCCGCGTATGTCTGGTTGCTCGACCGCGTCGATCCGACACTGGTCGCAACATACACGTTCGTCAATCCAGTGATTGCCGTGATGCTGGGGTGGGCTTTTCTCGAGGAACGCCCCACAGCTGGGATGCTAGTGGGCGCACCGTTGATTGTGGGAGCCGTCGCTACCGCCTGGCTAATCGATCGGAAACAGCAAGTGGTAGGCGGCGGCAACGCCAGGCGTCACTGACCCGACGCATGTGCTCTGAGAAACGCCACATAGCCATTCTGTGTCTTGAGGATCTTCTCGGCGCACTCGTCGTAGTCGGAACCTTTGGCGTTGTCCGGCCCATACATGCCGCGGCACTGCGCAAAGAGAGTCAAGGTCGCGCCCGAGCCTGTTGCCGCGCGGGTCGCCGAAAAGGCAACCTTGCCCGAACCACTCGGCACGTCGGTGTCGATTGCGACCGCATCCGCGCGCGTCACGGCCGTATCGGAATGCTGCTCGATATAGCGTTTCGTCAGCGCCCAAGCCGCGCCGCAGTTCGCCGGGTCGCAGTTGACCGCCGCATTACGTTGGGCGGCGGCAAGATTCGTTTCGTTGTGGAGGAACTTCTGCTCTTGCTGCTCCTGCTTTTCGGCAGACGAGCAACCAGTCAGTACAAGCGCAACGAGCGCAAAGGCAGCGATCTTTTTCACGAGTAACTTTCCCCTAGCCATGTTCGAGCGCGATTATAGCTGCGCGCCAGAAGTGCTCGCAGATTCGCCCGAACGACTTGCGTGAATATCGCCGCTTCTCACTTCCCACTTCTCACTTCTCAAAGGCAACCGCGGCGTGGTGTGATTAGTTTGGCCGTTGCGGCGATTCGCGTTTTGTCGTTTTCATCATTCAGCGAATGGCCGCTTCCGAGCAGCATGCTCCAGGAATCAGCGCTGCATCGACGCGCCGGCGCCGCCATCGAATAGCGCTGGCAATCCGTCAAGACCTTGCAGTTGCCAGTCGGGTGTCTGGCCCATTTCTTCGAAGACATTGCCGCTACGATTGATCCAGCATGTCGGAAAGCCGAAATAGCGAGCCCCCGTTGCATCCCACGCATTCGACGACACGAACAGAATCGATGTTCGAGCGAGCCCGAACGCCTACTCCGCAAGCAGGTAAGCGCGGTCATCCGGTTTGTACACGCGGACCGGGTCGACGCTCAGCAGATGGTCGAACTCGGCGCGAAGTCCCGAGTTCCCCACCACGGCGCCGATCGAATGAGGCGAACCGTTCGACAGTACGGCGAGCTTCAGTCCTCGCCGACGCAATTCGCGCAGCGTACCGGGCACTTCGGGGAACGGCTGCAGGCGCAGGTATGCATCGCAGAGCGTCCTGCAGGCTTCATCGCCCAGATCGAGCCGAAGGTGCCGGCAGGTGAAGCGCAATGCGTCTTCCGTCGCCTCCTCGAAAGTGACGTAGCGGTTCATCAGACTCCGCAGCCACGTGTATTCGAGTTGCTTCTGTCGCCAGAGCGTGCTGATTTCACGTCCGCGCCCCGGAAATTGTTGATCGCACCGCGCCACCACCGAGTGGACATCGAAAAGGGTGCCGTACAAATCGAATGCAATCGCCTTGATGTGATCCATATCACGCCTCCAAAACAGACCTCAGTACAACGCCGAATCGCTCACCACGTTACGTCACTCGCCTTGTTGCTCCTTGAGCCGCTTTCGGTGAGCGGCAACCTTCGCGCGGTTCCCGCAAATTGCCATGCTGCACCAGCGGCGCGCGTGGCCCCGCGTGTGATCCGCAAACATCAACGTGCAGCGCGGACCTTCACATGCCTTCACGTGCGTGAAGTCCTCGTCACACACCAGGTTCGCCAGCGCTTCGGCAATGGGCATCAGCAACGACTCCGGCGACTTCCAACGCCGATTCGTCCGGAGTTCAAAGGGCGACGCCTCGCCCGTCGCATCGGCGACGATTTCTCCATATCGGTCATCCCGCTCGAGCAGTTGATTCAGCGGCGCGAGCTCGCGCAAATCTCTCGCTATCAACGGCCGCCCCTTCCTTTTCTGCGCAAATCCCCTGAACCATTCGCGCAGCGCCCGAGCCTGCGCCGCAACGGCGTCGAGTTCGGCTGGCGTGGCCTGCGACCGCAGTGCAGTGAGCGCGGCGCGCGGGGCCATTCCGGCCTGCTCCAGCCAGGCAAGCAATCCGGCTCCATCGCTGATCCAGTCGACCTCTTCATCCACGGGTGTCGCGACCGAGTTCAGGAAATCGAGGCCCGGCGCGTCGGCAACGAATATCGCGGGAATCTGACGGTAGTCCATTTTCTTGTAATCAATCTGCAATGACGATGTCAGTATCGTAACCACTAAAAACGTACTTGACAAGTTACATATCAAGTTAGTAACCTTTAAAACAGCATTAAACAGGTTACACAAACGCGGCGAACCTGGCTGCATTTCGCAAGCGGCATTCACTATCTTCAAAGGAGCGGGACATGTCTTCTGGCAATGTGAGCGCAGTGCTGGTGCACGGCGCATGGGCGGACGGATCGAGCTGGAGCAAGGTGATCGAGGGTCTGAAGGAACACGGGATCGATGCGGTTGCGGCTCCGCTGCCGCTCACTTCGCTGAGTGAGGATGTGGCCGCGCTCGACCGGACGCTGGAGCGGATCGAAGGTCCGGTGGTGCTGGCCGGTCATGCGTATGCCGGCGCCGTGATCGGGTCGAGCCGGTCCGAAAAAATCGGGGCATTGGTCTACGTCGCCGCGCTGGCCCCGGATGAAGGAGAAACGGTCGGCGACGTGTTCTATCGCGGCGAAGCGCATCCGCTGGCGCCGAAACTCGCGCCGGATCGACACGGATTGATATGGCTGCCGCAAGAGGCGTTCGCTCAGGCGTTCGCGCAGCACGCGACGCCTCAGGAGTTGGCGGTGCTCGCTGCCGTGCAGCGTCCGATTTCCGTGTCGTGCATCGGCGAAGCGGTCGGGCGTCCGCTGTGGAAAGACCGTCCAAGCTGGTTCCTGATCGCCGAAGGCGACCGGATGATCAACTCGGACACCCAGCATTTCATGGCAGCGCGCATGAATGCATACGTGCGGTCCTATCAGGCCGACCACACGCCGATCGTGACGGCTCCCGACGCGGTGACGCATGTCATCGCCGAAGCGGTCCAGTCGATTTCCGCTCGCTAACGTTATCCGCGAGTTCTGTGCGACCTGCGATACCGAACATCGCACGGCGCCTTTCGTCACCCGTTTAACTCTGTTTCCCTCAGGAGAGAGACCATGACTTCAATTGCCTATCGTCACGCCGACGTCGACGGCTTCAAGGTGTTCTACCGTGAAGCCGGCCGCCCCGGCGCCCCAAAGCTGCTGCTCCTGCACGGCTTTCCGAGTTCGAGCCATATGTTTCGGGACCTGATTCCGGAGCTCGCCGACCGTTTCCATATCGTCGCGCCGGATCTGCCCGGCTTCGGTCAGTCCGACATGCCCAGTCGCGACGATTTTGCTTACACGTTCGACAACATCGCCAACGTCATCGAGCATTTCACCGAGGTGATCGGCTTCGACCGTTTTGCGGTCTACGTATTCGACTACGGCGCGCCGACCGGTTTCCGCCTTGCGATCCGACATCCCGAGCGGATCACCGCGATCATTTCGCAGAACGGCAACGCCTACGAAGAAGGATTGAGCGAAGGCTGGAATCCCATCCGCGCGTATTGGCAAGACGCTTCGCCGTCGAATCGGGACGCACTTCGCGCACTGCTCACGCACGAAACGACCGTCTGGCAGTACACGCACGGGGTGCTCGACACGGCGTCCGTGTCGCCTGATGGTTACTCGCTCGACGACTTCTATCTGAGCCGGCCAGGTGCGCACGAAGTACAACTCGACCTGTTCCGCGACTATCAAAGCAACGTCGCGCTGTACCCCGCGTTCCAGCAATACTTCCGCACGCATCAGCCGCCCTTGCTCGCCGTGTGGGGCAAAAACGATCCCTTCTTTCTGCCCGCCGGCGCCGACGCATTCCGGCGCGACATCCCGGGCGCCGTAGTGCGCTTCTTCGATACCGGCCACTTCGCGCTGGAGACGCACGCCACGGAAATCGCCGCGGCCATTTCGGACTTCCTCGACCACTGACCTATCCGAAGCACTGAACCGCGCTTCATTCAACTAATCAGGAGAAGCAACATGTCCAGCAAAGTCGCAATCGTGACGGGCGCAAGCCAGGGTATCGGCCGTTCCACCGCCATCAGACTGGCGCGAGATTTCGATTCGATCGTGCTCGTGGCGCGCAACCGCGCGAACCTCGAAGAGACCGCCGTCGAGGTGAAGAAGGCCGGTGCCGAAACGCTCGTTATCGACGCCGACCTCTCTGAGCCCGACGTCGCCCGCCAGGTCGTCGACCAGACGCTCGCGATCTTCGGACGGATCGACGCGCTGCTCAACATTGCAGGCGCAGTCCCGCAGATCGACGTGCTCGAGATGACCGACGAGCAATGGGAGCATGGTCTCGCGCTCAAGCTGCACGGCGCGCGACGCTTGACGATCGCGGCGTGGCCGGCGCTGAAGGAAAGCTCAGGATCGGTCGTGCTGATGTCCGGGAATTCGGCACTGTTTCCCAAGGCGCCCTATGCGGCCGTGGGCACGATCAACGCGGCGATCGTGGCGCTCGCGAAAGCGTTCTCGGATCGCGGCATCGCCGACGGCGTGCAGGTCAACAGCGTGCTGCCAGGGCCCGTGATGACCGGCCGGCGACGCTCATACCTGGAGCACTGGGCGCCGCTGCACAACATGTCCGTCGAAGAAGCGACGGCAAAGTTTCCCGTTGAAGCCGGTATTGCGCGTTACGGCACGCCGGAGGAAATTGCCGCGTTGATGGCGTTCGTCGTGTCGCCTGAGGCGCGCTGGATGACAGGATCGACCTTACGGATGGACGGTGGAGAAGTGAAGTCGATTTGAGTCGCGGGCCGTGATGCTCGCGTGTCGCGGTTTATCTTTCAAGCTGGGCGTAGAACATTGCGTGTGCCGATTCAGTGTCGAATATGTCGAGAGCGCTTTCGACTGTTTCGTCACGACTTCTCGCCCGCCCTTCGATGTCCGCTGACATGCGCGCCGGCATCGGGTGACAGCGAAAAGACATCTGCTATCGCGATCACGCTCAATACCGCCATCATCAGAAACGCGATGGTGAAATCGGCCGGCGCCAATGTTTGCGCATCGTGTCCGTGCCACCACGCCGCGATCCGTAACGCAATCGCGCCGGCTGCAACGCCCATGCCCATCGTCATCTGGCCCAGGGTGCTCGACAAGGTGGACGCGCCGCTCATCTGCTGCTTGGGCACATCCGCGAAGCCGAGCGTGTTGATCGCAGTGAATTGCAACGACCGCGCGACGCCGCTGACGAATAGCGCAAAGAGGATCCATCCATACGGTGTGGAGGCCGTTAGCAGACTCATGCTCGCCAGCGTCACCGCGGCGAACGCGCCGTTGTACAGAAGCACCGTGCGAAAGCCGAAGCGCCGCAAGATCTGCGTCGTGACGAGTTTCGTCGACAGATTGCCGGCGAATACCCCGAGCGTGAGCAAGCCCGACTGAAACGGATTCATGCCGAAGCCGACCTGAAACATCAACGGCAGCAGAAACGGCACCGAGCCGATCGCGATCCGGAACAGCGACCCGCCACCGATCGCCACCATAAACGTCTTGATCCGGAACGCCGACAGATCGACCATCGGATGCGCGCTGCGTCGCAGATGAAACCACGCCGCCGCGCAAGCCGCGAGACCGATTGCCAGAAACAGCAGCGCCGTGCGCCATGACGTGTCGGCGCGGCCGATCGCCTCCATCGCGTACATCACCGACGTGCCCGCCACGCCGGTCAACACGAAACCCAACATGTCGAACGGACGACGATCCGTGTCGCGTTCCGCGCTGATGAAGCGCCACGCCAGCGCCACGCCCACGAGTCCGAGCGGCACGTTCAGATAGAAGATCCAGCGCCACGACGAATACGTGGTGATGAACCCGCCCAGCGGCGGTCCGAGGACTGGCGCGACCAGCCCCGGCCACGTGATGATCGAGATCGCGCGCATCAGGCCTTCCTTCGGCGTGGCGCGCAGCACGGCGAGCCGTCCGACCGGCACCATCATCGCGCCGCCAATGCCTTGCACAATCCGCGCGCCGGTGAATTCGACGAGGTTGTCGGTCAGTCCGCACAGCACTGATGCGGCGGTGAAGATCGCAAGCGCAGCCGTGAACACCGTGCGCACACCGACCCTGTCGGCGATCCAGCCGCTGATCGGGATGAAGACCGCGAGCGTCAACAGATACGACGTGATGCCAATGCTCAGTTCGACCGGCGTGATGTGAAACGAATGCGCCATCTGCGGTAGCGCGGTTGCGATGATCGAGCCGTCGAGGTTTTCCATGAACAACGCGGCCGCGACCAGCGATGTGATCAGAGAGGAAGCGCCGGGGCGTGTGGTGGCGGATGACGAAACCGACATCGACTGACACTCCTGAATTGCGGGTGAGGCTGGGGGGAAGGCTCGTTGACTCTAGTCTTCGTACTCGGAGTACTTGCGTGAGTCGCCGCGTACTTTGTCGGCGGGATATTTTTCCCGATTGAGCGCCATCTTTTCCACCACAGCCTGAAAGAGGTCGACATCCATCTTGTCTGCAAGGCGAACGAGGTACACCAGAACGTCGGCCATCTCATGCCGGATAGCTGTCTGCTTCGCTTCGTCGAGTTCGCTTTTGTCACCCGAAACAAGCCACTGAAAAGGCTCCAGTAGCTCGCTTGCCTCGACACTCAACGCTGTCGCCAGATTCTTCGGCGTGTGGAATTGGTCCCAGTCACGCTCGTCGACAAACTTGCGGATGAGTTCGCGCAGTTCCAATAGGTCGTTTCGCAACTCCGTCTTTTTCACGTTGCTCCCGTGCTGTATGCGTGGATCGATCGCCGAGTCCGATAGCATACTTGCAGGAGCCCGTCTCTGCCAGGTTGACGGGGTTGCTTGCGACAGGTGGTGAGCGCAGGGAATCTCACTCACTTATCCCACGTTGAGTCAGGCGAAGCAGTTAAGGCGCAGCGTCGAAACGCTCCGAATCCTCGCACGCCTGCGATACTGTGTCCTTCGCCATCCCGTCCGCCGCAGCCAATTGCAGACTGACCGCCCGCAGCGCCGCGCCGAAGCCGTTAGGCGCGCGCGAATCAAGACGGGCGCTGGTCACCACTCGCGTTGCGGCGCTCCATGCGACGGATGCCTTTGCGGCAATCAGCGCTTCGACGAATGCCACGTCCTCATTGGATGCGAATGGTCTGAATCCGCCAGCCGCCACGTACGCCGCCGCGGACACGCCCAAATTCGCGCCGTGAACATGGCGGTGCCCGTCGCGGTCCCGATAAGTCGTGGTGAAGTCCCTGCGGACCGCGGCACCGTGTCCGGCCCAGTTCTCGATACTGATGACTCCACACACCACGTCGGTTCGACAGTTAAGCTGCTGCACGAGCCAGTCTTCCGCAACCGTTGTGTCAGCGTCGCTGAAAGCCAACCACCGGGCGCCCTGCGCCAGCGCTGCCTGTGCACCCATCGCGCGCGCCGCGCCGACGTTGCGCCTCTCCACCGATAAGATCTGCGCGCCCAGCGACGCGGCGATCAGCCCCGTGCCGTCAGTGCAACTGTCCATCACCACAAAAATACGGACTTCCTCGCCCTCGAGATTGGAATGACGGGACGCGCGAATAATCGACCGGATGCACTGACCGATTAGATAAGCCTCGTTATGGGCTGGAATGACGACGGCAAGCATGGTTTCTCCATTTCTCTTCTTGGACCGTCTTTTCCAGGGGACCGTCACGGGTTACACGTCGGATGGGCATCACTTCGTAAAGACCGCTCAGCACGCGCTGTGCCCGTTCGCCGGTACGTTGCGTTTCGCCGCGCCAGTCCCGTCGAACGGTTCCTGCAGGAGCTTCGTAACTATCGACACTGACCCATCGCGTCGACAAAACAGCGCGAAGTGGATTCCTCTTTCCAGCGACATGTGCCCAGCGAAATTCATCCCGCTGACACCTACAAAGAGTTCCCTTGCATCGCAAATTGGCAACTGACCGAGTTGAAGGAATGCCGGGAACAGCCGTTGCGCGGTTCAGATGCATGAACACAAGCCATCTTGAGTTCATTCCTTTTAATCCTTCATGTCACAGGCTAACTATGAAACTCCTCACTACCCAGAGCGGACTACCTCGCGTTTCGTGGGGTTCTGTGATCGCAGGCGTCATCCTCTCGCTGATCGCCTACCTCATCCTGAGTGTGCTCGGCACGGCAATCGGCACGTCCGCGCTCTCGCCCCTTTCCCGTCCCAATCCTCTGCAAGGATTCGGCTTTGGTTCAGGCGTCTACCTGATCGTGATGACCGTCATCGCCGTCTTCATCGGTTCCTATTTCGCAGGACGCTGTGCCCCCGTACTCGGTTGGCTTCACGGCCTGCTCGCGTGGGCGGTGATGATTCTCATGGTTGTCTACGGAGCAACGTCGCTGCTCGGAAGCGCGGTGAGCGCCGCCGGAAGCGTCGCGGCGACCGGCGCAACGGTCGGTGCGGCAGCCGGTCCGTCAGGAACCGCCGGCACGATGGCGGGCGCCTTGACACAACGCGTTCAAGGCGCGGTTGCCTCCGCGACCGCTGAAGCCTCGAGTCCGCAAGCCGAAGCCGATGCACGTCAGGCAGCAGACACCGCAGCACGCGGCGTAGCACGCGCCTCGTGGTTTTCGTTTGCGGCACTCGTTGTCGGCGCAATCATCTCCATCGTCTCGGGGCACGCCGGATTTCGTCATCAGCCGCCGTTCGAAGAAGCCGGCGGTGCGTCGACCGATGACGACGCTCTGCTGCGCCGCAACTCGACCCGTGCAATGCCAGGCCGCCCGGTTGCCTGATTGATCCCGTCGAGCCTCCTGACCGCGACGCGCATCGAAGCGACAACTTGCCGGATGCGCGCCGCGTTCTCCTCGGAAATGCCCGTTGAGCCGCCTCGCCCGACGCATGCAGGCCAGACCACCGGCGCTGGAATGACGGTTGCTGACTGGCTCAATGCCGGCATGTGCCTGCCCCATCACCCTCACTCTCACCGAGCCTTTCTCCTATGCACGCTGCTACTCTGAACTACTCTCCCCTCTTTCGCCGCGACACCGATCTTCCCGGCGCCTTCGACTGGATGGCCTGCGCCGTAGCCGGCCTGGAGAAACTTGTCGAATTGAATGTGCAAACCGTAAAGACATCTCTCCGCGAACAGGAGGTGTTAGCCGGAGCGGCAATTTCTTCACGATCATTGAATGAAGTGATCGAACTTCAGTCGCAGCAACTGCCTGCCGCGCTTAAAAAGACGTTTGCGTACTGGCGCCACGTTCAGGAGATCGCCGTAGAAACTGGAGGAGGACTCGCTTCTGTTATGCAAGCGAGTTTCCAAAGTCTTGTGACGACGCTGCAAGCGCCAGTCGACATCGCGACATCGGCCGCTAGTGAGCAGGGCCGTGCATCGCGGCTGCTTTCGACGTATCCGGCGAGAACCACGGCCGGCACGCCAGTTGCGATCGTAGACAGTTCCGGAAGAAAGATTTCTGACAACGAGTCAGGCGGCAGCTTCCACTAGGACGTGCTTTTTTGCAGGCATCGGTCGATGCATGGCCGATGCGCAGGCACCGAGGGGTCAAGCATGCGTGCCGCCAGAGATACTTGCTGCGCGAATAGCAAGCCACCGTATGCGTGCACTCGCCCGTGAGCGTTGGCACTCACTTACTCTGGGGTTCGCAATTGAGCCAGTAACCGCTCTATAGGTTGGCAGCACCATTCGGGGTAGAAGAGTCCCTACCTCGCGCGCGGAAGGCTCGCCCGAACGCGTTCATCTCGTCCCGTCCGGCCTTCGCCGATGGTGCGCCGCGCCCGTCTCACTCCATCGTCACGCTAATTTTCATCTTGTCAGCCCCTGGCGTGCCCGATACGGCGATCGTCACACCGCTCCATTTGCCATCGGGCAAATGGAGCGCGGGCTTGGTTGCCTTGCCGATCGAGCGTTTGGTGCCGTTCGGATACAGGTCCGTCGAGTCACCGCGATTGCCCTGTCCGAAAATCTTCGCGAGATCGCGCCGGTTGTCGGCCTGCATCAGCTCGATCGCGAGATGCTCTTCGTCGTTGACGTTGTCGATCCGCTCGTCCACCACGTAGATCGCCACGCCCTCATCCGGCGAAAACGCGTCCTGTCCGCGTCGCCGCCGGTACTCGACGATGATGTACTGCTCCTCGACCATCCGCGCAGCGTTGTTGATATAGACGATACTGCCGCCCTCAGCCGCGGGTTCGAGGTCAATGTTCTTCGTCGTCTTCGTGACGAGCCTCGGTTCGATCCAGCTATGAAACATGCGCAGCATGCCGTTCGGAAGCACGGGCGTCAGCCCGTTGTTGCCCCACGAGCCCGCCGCCATCAGACAGTAGTTGCCGAGCCCATTCGACTGCATCTGCTGAACGCGGCCCGTATCGTAGTAGTCGGCCCAGCGCGCGGCGAGATGTCCCCATTCGTGCGCACATACGCCCATGTTGCAGTCTTCAGGCACCGTCAGATAGGTTTGCACAGTAAGGTTGGGGCCAACCTTCACGCCGTCTGGAATAACCCATTTGTGGCTCCATACATCGTCGCGCGACAAGGTCTGTTCCGCTCCGCCGCCCGCATGGATGATGAAGAGCGCCGTGACCAGATGCTCGCCGAGCATGTCGTACGGAGAGAAATCGACGCCGGCCTGCTGCGCCGCCAGCACGGCATTGCGCGCGATGCCCTGGGCGTTGCGCGGAAACGTGCCGTCCATGCCCGAACTGCCGTCCGTGTAAAAGCTCAACGGCTGAGGCAGGCGAAACCAGCCGAACACCTTGCCCTGCACGTCGATGCCCTTTCCCGCCGCGCCGTCGAAGTTGCTGACCGTGCGGTAGTAATCACGCATGCTGCCAGTGGGAAAGACATGGTCGGCGCTGAACAGCATCTGCTCGAAGAACGCAGGGCTGCGGTTGACGTCATGGGGGCGATCGGGAAAATCGACCAGCAATACCAGCGTCTGAATGACACCCTTGAGCAGTCGCGGAGGACGTTCGATCAGTTGCTTGCTGGTGCTCGATGAATGCTGGAGCGCGCCGTCGTCGAGGCCCACGAAATTCTCGCCGCGCCTGCTGCTGCGCCAGACCGAATAGTACTGATCGAACGTCATGCTCTTGGGCAGCCTGCGCTTTTCCTTGAGCTCCATGAAACGCGCATAGAGCTGGGCGATTGCATCCGGCGACAGCGGCACGCGACAAAACGCGTGGGTGCAAACATGATTGCGGATAGGCTTTACAGAGCGGCGCATGGCAATCACCTCCGTTCATCAGGGTCGAAGACAGGCTCTCAGGGATTCACGTCCCCGAAGCGTTCCTGCATTTCGGTGTCGATCTTCTTGACCGAATGCAGCTTCCCCGGATTGCTCTCTAGCCGGTCTGGTCAGTCGTCGGCGCACCAGTTTTCTTTTTGCTTTCACACGGCTTTCATACGCCTAGCGCGCCTGATTGAATGTTGACTGCCGCACGTTGCAGCGAAATTGATCTCCTGTCTGGCGGGCCGGAAAACCCTCATTACAAATTGTCAGGTCAATTTCTATGCTGTGTTGAGAGAATTCCATCTCGATCGAGTGGGCCATCGAGTCCCGTGTCCGTCCGCGCAACTTCGATTGCGCCGGACAGGTATTGCCCGTTCGAAACACAAAGAACGAATCATTCTTCCGGATCATCGAAATGATCGTGTCTCTTGTGAATCACGTCGCCGATAACGCCACGACGTTGCGCGTATGGGCGGGTGTTCTCGCGGCTACCAATGGCACCGCGTCGGCGCTGGCCTGGACACTCGGCGGCAAACCGGTTGTGCCTTCGACAGTACGCCCGCTGCAGTGCTGGAAGGTTCAGGGAAAGCTCCCTTTCTGCTCTACGGTTGTCGAATTCAGTGGCCTTGCGCCGGCTTCCGAGCATGAAGTCGGATTGAGCGTCGACGCCGTCGCACCCGTCGTGCGCTCATTTCGCACCCTGCCTCAAGCGATCCCGCAGGAATTCGGCGAGCGATTCAATCTGCTGCTCCTGTCATGTTTTCACGGCGCCCAGGACCGGCATGGCGAAGCGGGCAGATGGATCTCTTCCTATAAGCCGCGTCCAGACCTCGTGCTGTTCGCGGGCGATCAGGTTTATCTGGACCTGCCCACGGAACTCAACTTTTCGAATGACCAGGCCTGGCTTGAAGCGAAGTTTCAGGAAGACTACGTGAGCAACTGGTATGCGCCTGGTGCGTCGCCAGCGAACGGAAGCGGCATTCCAGAAGGGTTTCCACAATTGCTATCGCTGGCGCCCGTCGCGTCGATTCCCGACGATCACGAGTACTGGAACAACGCGCCCTTCAAGAGTCCGCTGATTCAGAACAGTTGGACGGAAGCGGGCAGGGACCGCTGGCGCACCGCAGCCGAAATCGGCTTCAGCATGTTTCAGCAAGGCTACCCGGGCCCGATGGGGCAGCCACGCGTGATCGACATAGAGCCTCTCACGATCCTGCTGCTGGATACGCGCAGTCAGCGCGAAAGAGGCGTCGGCAATGCGCCGGATCACGAGACGATGCTCGACCCGCCAGGGGCGCTGCTTGGCAACGCGGGCCGCAACGCACTCGCTGCATGGGTGAACACGCTCGTTGCCTCCGCGAACACACCCAACCCCCGCTACGGTTTTCTATTGACGGGACAATCGCTCTTTGCCGATCCGGCGAGCGCGTTCGATGGTCATGTTGCCGACTACGAACTGGCGAACTACGAAGCCGATTATCGCTTCATGGTGGAACAGATAGAACGCGTCTCGACGGCGGGCTTGCCGCTGACCTGCCTGACCGGCGATGTTCACTGGGGCAGGATACTGCGCGCCGATACGTTGAATCGTGGCCCTGTCTATGAAGTCATTTCATCGCCCACGTCGCTGGTCAAGTCGATCGGGATCGACGAATTCAAGACAATCAAGTCGGCGATTACCGGCTGGTTCGGGCCACGCGACCCTTGGCCCACGCACCCTAACCCCGGCGACCCGCCGTCGAGATTCGGCAGCCTGGGCGACTATCAGTCGCTCCTGCTGCCGACGACGCTCAACCCTCGCCCCTCTTCATCGATGAGAGGCAATCTTGCGTTGATGCTCTGCATTCAGCGTGTGGGCGGCTCTCTCGATGTTCAGGTCGATTACGTGCCTCTTCATCGAGATCAGGAAGTGAATGCGAAAACGCGTTGGAGCGCGCATTTCAAACTGACGGCTGCTCACTGAAACGCTCAAAGGGAGTCCACCATCATGTCAGTCATCGCACGCCGGTCAAGAGCGGCAGCACGCAATAAGAATCTACTCGCGCTGACACGGCAGAAGAAGGAGAGCAACGTCGTGTGGATCAATCGGGCGCTCAAGAGCGTCCCGTTGAAAGGCATCAAGGAGCACAGTTTCGTTCTGTTGATCGGCGGCGCCGATCCGTTGTCGTTTCGCTTGAGACTCGCGCAGGCGCACGTGCGCAGTGACATGTCGCCGAGTTCGTGGTCGCAGGCGATGTTCGTTGGCGTGAAAAGCAAAGCCGCGACGAAGGACACGGAAGTGACCAGCGTGTCGCTTTCGCCCGACGCATGGTATCCGCCAGACGGATTTGCGCCCATCTGCAATGCGATCCAGACAAGCACACTCGCACATATCGATTCGCCCGAACAGTATCCGAACCTGGCGCTCATCGTGTGGCCCGTCGCGGGCGAAGCGATTCAAGCGAGTCTTACGCAACTGCGCCGTGAGCGCATGTCGATTGATCTGTCGAGCCTGCTGCTGCGTTGGATAGGCTATGCGTGGGGTTGCGGTGTGCCGTCGAATCCACTGGGCGAAGGCTTCGGCATGCCTTCGGCTGCGATGCTGGAGACGGCGTATGCGGCCAACGGATTCGATCTCACGCCCGGACTCGAGAGCCGGTCCAGCTGCCCCGAGGCGATCTGGCAGTCGGCAAGCTGGTGGCACGAGTACTACAACAAGGACGTCGAGAACCCGCAATACATCTACGGCGCATTCACCCGCGAGCACTATCTCGTCGACGCATCGTATTTTCCGAGCGGCGGGTGATGCCTTCTTGCGCTTACGCCGCTCTCACTAGCCGTGTCTACCAAACACGATTGACCTGCTAGCTGCTAGCCGCTCGCGTACGCGGCAAGAAAGCAGGTCCACAGGCTCTCGAACTGAACGAACGACCTGCGTTCTCCCCCAAATCGGTCCGCGTGCCCGCCCTCCCCGCTTTTCACCAGTCTGTTACACACCCCCGCCGGCCCTGCGCAGCGTCAAGCTAATTCAACGCTAACTGTGCGCGCTCAAGATGGCGTCATCGAATCAGGGGACGTGAACATCATGAAACTCTTAAGAACCACTCGTATCGCCTTGCCCGCATGCTTGATCGCCGTCGCGCTTACCGGCTGCGCCGTCATGCCGCCGACTGGCCCGTCAGTCGTCGCATTGCCGCCAAGTGGCAAGCCGATTAGCGTGTTCCAGCAGGAAGACTATGCATGCCGGGACTACGCATTCCGCTCTGACAATGCCGCCGGGCAAACACACGGTGCAATACCATCCGGCGTCGGCAGCAGTGCGATCGGAACCGTGGGCGGAGCGGCCGCCGGCGCGCTGCTCGGCGCCGCGGCAGGCGACGCCGGCGTCGGCGCAGCGATCGGTGCGGGCGCGGGCCTGCTGCTCGGCAGTGCTGTAGGTGCAAACGGCGCGCAAGCCACTTCGGCCAATCTGCAGGCGCGATACAACGCCGCCTACGCGCAATGCATGGCCTCGAAAGGCAACACTATTTCCCAGCCGGCCGTCTATACCACGAGCCCCGTCTACGCTCCGCCTCCGGTTGCGTACGCCCCGCCTCCTGTCGTTTACGGCTATCCGCAACGCTTCGGCTACTGGTCTTATTGATTGCTTCAGCTAATTTTCCGCTCACTCCACCGAGTGATGATGCGGTCATGGATCACGAACAGCTCAAGTCTGCTGTCGTGTCTGACTTAACCGCTACATGAGGGCGCTCAACATGTTTTCGAAAATCCTCGTCGCAATCAGTGCAAGTTCGGCCGATACCGTCCTGGCGTCGGCCATTGAAACCGCACGCAAGTACCACGCACAAATTGTCGTGCTGCATGTGGTCGACCCGACGCCCTCTTATCTGGGAGCCGCTGACGACAATTTCGGCTTGATCGTCGAGGCAATGAGCGCGCACGGACGCAAAGTCGTCGCGCATGTCAGGAATGTACTGGACGATCAAGCGCCTGAAGCGGAAGTCCGTATGGTTATGCTGCCGATGTGCGGCATGACGGTCGGCCGCGCGATCGCCGCTGTTGCCGAGGAGACGGGTGCTGACCTGATTCTTCTCGGCAAACGAAGCACGTCCCGGTGGCGCTGGTTGAGTGAAGACGTTGCATCGGAGGTAGTGCGCCGCTCCGGCAGGCCAGTCCAGATCGCGGCCGATGCAATCGCATTGAGTTCGGCGCGTCATGCCGGCGCACGTTGGGCTGATGTATTTACCGCCCGACGCCGACCGGCTAAGACGCGCGTACGGGCTAGCGTTTGACAACCGTTTTTTGGAGGTTTCGCCGCGACGGCGCGCGTTAGTGGCCTACGTGAATCGAGCGAATGTGGCGAGCGAGCTGTCGCTTCGACGAATGCGGCTGGTCGTTCTTCGAGCGTCATCAAATGGCGACCGACGACGGCCATCGCCGAAATCGGCCGATCGAGTTTCGACGGTGCTTGCACACGCTCCTCCGAGCGCATTCAGACGTCAGTCAAAAAATTCGGATGCCTCGTGCGGATCTCATCGACCTGGTTCAGCGTACCCGAGAGATGCGTGCGCAGCGCCGCCTGCGCGGCCTCGGCATCGCCCCTTTCGATGGCATCGACGATCTCGGTGTGATCGCGCACCACCGCCATCGTCTTGCCCTCCACCGGCAGGTGCAGGCGACGCAGCCGGTCGATGTGGCCGCTCAGTCTGCGCACCAGATCCCAGAGTTGCGGCACGCCCGCCGCCTCGTACATCTGGCGATGAAAGGCCTGGTCGAGCAGCGAGAACTGCTCGATGTTCTTCAGGTCGCGCACTTCCATCTGCCCGGCAATCGTGGCGCGCAACTGAGCGATCAGTGCGGCGTCGCGCTGCTCCGCAAGCGTGCGCACGATTTCCAGTTCGATCGAGCGGCGCAGGAAGTGCGCCTGCAACGCGGAAGTCACATTGATCTGGCTGACCACTGTGGCGTGCTGCGGAAAAATGTCGACGAGGCCTTCCTCACCGAGCTTCATCAGCGCGTCGCGCACGGGCGTCTGACTCAGACCGTACTGAGTCGCCAGATCGGCGCGAGAGAGCACCGTGCCGGGCTCCAGTTCGAGGGACAGGATCATTTCGCGCAGGCGTTCGAATACTTGCGGCGCGGCATGGCGGGACCGGTCGAGCCGGGTCGCCCTCCTCGGGGAAACGTTGATTTTCATGGCAGGACCAGAAGCGTGGGCGCGGGTGGGCACTGCTGTTTCCACCCGCTGAAATATTAATACTATAGCCGACGCCCACGCGCTCCCGGCAGGCGTGCAGCCGTTTTCAGCAGGCTGGGGGGGTGTGGGTTTTCCCCACTGACGCACTAATACATTAGTGCTTTACCATGCGCCCATCCCCTTCAAACCCTCCCATTTCCGGACGCCGCCATGACTCGCGACATCACCGTCACTCAGGTGCGAATTACGCCGATCGCCTTCCGCGACGGCCCTCTGCTCAACGCTGCCGGCATCCACGAACCGTGGGCATTGCGCGCCATCGTCGAGTTGGAGACGAGCGATGGCCGCGTCGGCATCTCGGAGACATATGGTGACGAGCCGATGCTGCGCGTGCTCGAGCAGGCCAAGGCGCTGGTGATCGGCCTGTCGCCGTTCGACCTGAACCGGATGGAAGAACGCGTGCGTGCGGCGATCAAGCCGAGCTCGGGCGCGGTCGAATTCGAACTCGCCCCCGGCTCGCACTCGGCCAAGAACGCGCCGAAAGTCATCAGCACGCTCGAAGTCGCGATGCTCGACTTGCAGGGGCAAATCGTCGGCGCGCCGATCGTCGATCTGCTCGGTGGCAAGGTTCGCGACGCAGTGCCCTACAGCGCCTACCTCTTCTTCAAGTACGCGGAGCACGTCGACAAGCCCTATGCGCCCGATGCCTGGGGCGAAGGCCTTAGCGCGGAGCAGATCGTCGCGCAGGCGCGTCGCATGATCGACCTGTACGGCTTCCAGAGCATCAAGCTCAAGGGTGGCGTGTTCGAGCCGGCGCACGAGATCGCGTGCATGCGTGCGCTGCATCAGGCTTTCCCCGGCGTGCCGCTGCGCCTCGATCCGAACGCCAACTGGACGCTCGAAACGAGCATCGCGGCCGCGCCCGAACTCGACGAACTGCTCGAGTACTACGAAGACCCCTGTCCGGGGCTCGCAGGCATGGCCGAGTTGGCGAAGCACACGCGCCTGCCGCTCGCGACCAACATGGTGATCACGACCATGGAAGATTTCCGCCGTGGCGCCGAGATGGGTTCGGTGAAGGTGTTGCTGTCGGATCATCACTACTGGGGTGGTCTGCGTGCGACCCAGACGCTCGCGCGCATGTGCAAGCTGTGGGATCTGGGCATGTCGATGCACTCCAACTCGCACCTCGGCATCAGCCTGATGGCGATGACGCACGTCGCGGCGAGCATCCCCAACCTGACCTACGCGTGCGACACCCATTACCCGTGGCAGGAAGAAGAAGTCACCAAGGGTGGCCGCGTGAGCTTCGACAACGGCGCGCTACGCGTGCCCACCACACCAGGCCTCGGCGTCGAACTCGACCACGACCGACTGGCCGAACTGCATGCCCAGTATCTGTCGTGCGGCGTGCGGAATCGCGACGACCTGAAGCAGATGCAGAAGTACGACCCGAGTTTCAGCGGTAAGAATCCGCGCTTCTGACCCGACCAGATGTGCCGCGCGCGATGTGCATTGCCACTCGCAACTATGTTGCATGAGATCTGAGTAAGTGCTGAAGCGCCGACTCTGGTCCAAAACGGAGACAAGCCGATGAGCAGACCCACCCCGGCCGCAGCCGGCCCGGACCGAGCGGACGCGCTGGCAAGCGCCGTGCGCAAGATCAAGTGGCATGTGCTGCCGCTCTTCGTCGTGATGTTCGTCGTCAACTACATCGACCGGGTGAACATCGGCTTCGTCCGCCAGCATCTGAGCGCCGATCTGGGCATCGGTGCCGCGGCCTATGGACTCGGCGCAGGGCTCTTCTTCGTCAGCTACGCCGTCTTCGAAGTGCCGTCGAACATGCTGCTGCAGCGCTTCGGCGCGAAGGCGTGGCTCACGCGCATCATGTTTACGTGGGGTCTGGCCGCCGTCGGCATGGCGTTCGTCCGAGGCGAGACGTCGTTCTATGCGATGCGGTTGCTGCTCGGCGCGGCCGAGGCGGGCTTCTTTCCGGGCGTCATCTTCTATTTCACTCAATGGCTGCCGCGCGACGAGCGAGGCAAGGCGATGGCGATCTTTCTCAGCGGCTCGGCGCTCGCCTCGATACTCTCCGGGCCAATCTCCGGCGCGCTGATGCTGATCAGCGGCTGGGGCCTGCACGGCTGGCAGTGGATGTTCGTGATCGAAGGCATGGCCTCGGTGGTGCTGGCCGGCTTCATCTGGTTCTGGCTCGACTCGAAGCCGCGCGACGCCAGATGGCTGAGCCGCGCCGAACAGGACGCGGTCGTCGCCGAGATAGAGGAAGAGCAGCGCGAGCGCGATGCGGCGCATGCGGTCAAGCCGTCCGTCTTGACTCTGCTACGCGACCCGCAGATCGTGATCTTCTGCGTGATCTATTTCTCGGTTTCGCTGACGATCTACGGTGCAACGTTCTGGCTGCCCAGCATCATTCGCAAGATGGGCCATTTCAACGATTTCCAGGTCGGGCTATTCAATTCGATCCCGTGGCTGATCTCGATCGTGGCGATGTACTTCTTCGCGATGCTCGCGGCGCGTTTCAAGTTTCAGCAGGCATGGGTTGCGTGTGTGCTGTTGATCGCCGCGCTCGGCATGTATGCCGCCGGCCAGGGCAGTCCGATGTTCTCGTTCGTCGCGATCTGCTTTGCGGCGATTGGTTTTAAAGCCGCGTCGGCGTTGTTCTGGCCAATTCCGCAGGGCTACCTGGATGCGCGGATTTCCGCGGCGGTGCTGGCGTTGATCAATTCGATCGGCAATCTCGGCGGTTTCGTTGCGCCGGCGGCTTTCGGCTTGCTCGAGCAGAAAACCGGATCAATCGAAGGAGGGCTCACGGGGCTGGCCTTGATGTCGGTGGTGGCAGCCGGGGTCGTCTTCTTTTCCCGAATGAAGCCTCGCGAGGGGCGGTCCGCCCTCGCACTGTAGGCGGTGCGCGAACCAGTTTGCCTGATTACAAACTTCCCGGAGACACGATGAAAATTTTAGAAGTCCGTTCCGTCGCCGATCAAACGGCCGTCGGACGATACAGATGGACCATCTGCGCGCTCATCTTTTTTGCAACGACGATCAACTACATGGATCGCCAGATGCTTGGGCTGCTCGCGCCGCTGCTGCAAAAAGACATAGGCTGGAATCAGGTCCAGTACGCGCAGACTGTGATGGTGTTCACGGTCGCCTATGCAGTGGGTCTCGCGACGTTTGGTCGAATCGCGGATCGGATCAGCACCAAAGTGGTCTACGGCAGTGCCATGGCGATGTGGAGCCTGGCCGCGATGCTGCACGCGATGGCGGCGACCGTCCCCGGCTTCGCGGCCGTGCGCGGATTGCTGGGGTTCGGCGAGGCGGCCAATTTCCCTGTCGCCATCCGCACCACAGCCGTATGGTTTCCGAAGAAAGAGCGGGCGTTGGCCACGGGCCTGTGGAACATGGGCGCAACCGTCGGCGGGATCGTTGCGCCCGCATTCGTGCCGATCGCCGCTGTCATGTGGGGCTGGCGTGCGACGTTCATTGTGGGAGGGGCGGCCGGTTTCGTGTGGTTGGCAGTGTGGCTGCTCGTGTACCGTCCTCCGGCGGAGCATTCGTCGGTATCAAAGCGCGAGCTGGATTACATCAATTCGGATCGGGACGAAAGCGTTGAGCAACCCGTAGGCTGGCTTTCGGTGCTGAAGTACCGCGAAACGTGGGCGTTCATTTTCGGCAAACTGCTGACCGATCCGGTGTGGTGGTTTTACTTGTTCTGGCTGCCCAAATGGCTCAATGAGTCGAGGCACATCGACATCGGCGATCTTGGACTGCCGTTGATTGTCATCTACACGATGGCATCCGTCGGCAGTGTGGCTGGAGGTTGGCTGTCGTCCCGGCTGATGCAGCGTTCCCACAAACCTAACGTCGCACGCAAGATCGCGATGGGTGTCTGCGCGCTGTGCGTCCTCCCGATTGCCACGCTTTCGCTCTTTCAAAGCCTCTGGTACGCAGTCTTCGCCGTCGGACTTGCCGCAGCGGCTCACCAGGGGTGGTCGGCAAATCTTGTCACGACCGTCGGCGACGTGTTTCCGCGCCGCATGGTTGGCACGGTGGTCGGTATCGGCGGCGTGGCAGGGATGATCGGCTCGTTCTTCTACTCGGGAATCATCGGCGAGACGTTGCAGCGCACCGGTCAGTATTGGGTGCTCTTCGCTGTCGGTGCATCGGCTTATCTGGTCGCGCTCGGCATCATTCATCTGCTGATGCCACGCATGACGCCTGTGAATCTGGAGCAATAGACTGCACTCTGCTGAGGGTCTTCGGCAACCCCGAAACTGGCAGGCCATTGATGCAACGCGCGCCAACTGCTGCGCTGGATCTTCCACTTGAGGCGCTCGTCTAGGAGGATGCCAATGGCCGTACATGGTTGGCATTCAACTCCATCGCATATCTCCGTCGTCGTCACTGTCTTCCGCATGATTTGATGAGGCCCGTCAGTGGCG
>NZ_JARESS010000074.1:0-28497 GCF_046027915.1 Paraburkholderia sp. RL17-347-BIC-D | reverse complement strand
CTTTGAAGACACAGGGAATTGAACTGCCCCGCCTCGGATTTGGCACATTTCGTATGCCGGGCGGAGGTTGCCAGCCAGTAGTTGAAAGTGCGCTGGAGCTCGGATACCGACACATCGACACCGCCGAGATGTACCAGAACGAAGAAGCCGTAGGCGCCGCAATTACGGCCTCGGGTCTCGCGCGAAAGCAACTGCATCTGACCACCAAGGTATGGCACGAGAACCTCGCGCCGGATGCCCTGCGTCGCGCCCTTGACGCCAGCCTCGCAAAGCTCGGTGTCGACTACGTTGACCTGTACATGGTGCATTGGCCTTCGCGCGACATGGACCTCGGCGCCGTCATGGAAACAATGCAAGGCTTTCTGCAGAACGGCACCGTTCGCTCAATCGGTGTGTGCAATTTCAACGTGACGATGCTACGAAAAGTCATCGAGGAAATCGGTGCCCCCATCGCCTGCCACCAGATTGAATACCACGCATTTCTAGACCAGTCGAAGATGCTGAACTACTTGCGCGAGAAAGGCATTCCACTTGTCGCCTATGCCCCGCTTGCGCAAGGCAGGGCAGCATGCGACCCCGTACTTCAGGCAATCGGCACCAAGCATGGCGCGACTGCTGCCCAGGTTGCACTCGCCTGGCTTCTGGAACAGGACGGGGTCGCCGTGATTCCTAAGGCTCAACGCCGCGAGAGTCAAAAATCCAATCTCGACGCGCTGGCGGTGAAACTCGACGATGATGACCGGCACGCTATTGCGGCGTTGCCGAAGAACCACCGTTTCGTCACTCCGCCATTCGCGCCGGAATGGGACGCGTAACTGTTGCCTTCGCACTGCAGTGCAGTCCATTCGCTAGTCATCGCCGCAGCGGTGGGGCGGCAATCGACGCTGTTTCATCGACATCCATTCAACAGAACGTCAGACTCTCGCGTGAACCGCCTTCGATTGCGTCCATCATGTTCAACTCATGCGAGACAAACAGCGTGGACGCAAAAAGTCTCTGAATGCCTTCACCTTCAGGGCCGTGTACTACAGCCCGGGGAGCGGTGAGTGCCAAAGTCTCACATACGAGTTCATTAAGTCAGATGACTCGTGGCTCTTAAATGCCCTCCTTTGAGCAACCCGCAATTTGGTGGATTGACCTCTGTTTCAATCCACCATCGTGAGCCTGCAACAATCGGTGGTCACGCCGCCAACCGATGCTCATAATACGGCCGGTCCCTGTCATCAAGAATCGCGTACATTGACTCCAGCTTTTTCGGGTTTGGCTTGAGCCACGCATCGATGTTTTCGGGCTTGATAGGAATGATGCAGCGGTCGTGACCCGCCGCTGCAACCTCCGCCGGCGGTTCGTCCGTGATGGCCGCGAATGAGAGCAAGTCTGATTCGCCCGACGCTGACCAGCGCGACCACAAACATGCGACATGCATCAGCTCGCCGTTACTCGGGCGAAACTCCAGCACAACATTTTCGTCACGCTCGTGTGTCTCGAGTAGCGTTCCCTCCATCTTGGCTCTGCTCACATTTTCGTAGAAGACGTCGACAAGTATGATGCCATGCGTGTACCCAAACACAGGTTTCCAAAAGCCCTGGAGATTGTCGCGCCTTGCGGTATATGTGCCTGGATATTTGACGTCGTAGACAGCCGGTTTGCCAGCAATACGACACTGATAGCGCATTGGCTTCACAACGCGTTGACCGTCTTCGATGACCATCACGGGTGCGTAGTGGCCGGGGAAAATGCGCGAGTCACGCGGCTGAGGCTCGGTGCGCTGGATGTCGTCAAGCTTGCCGCGGGTCCAGGCGATTTTATCCATGGCGATTCGCTGGCTTTCGGTGGCGGCTTTCGTTACCTTTGTCTGCAGTGACCGTTCGGCGTCCGCTAGCCGCTTACGTTGTTTGAACAGGTCCTGTTCAAGTTTGGTCACTTGGCCAGCATTGAAACGGTCGATGAGTGCTTTGATTTCGCGCTCGGCGTCAGTCTGCGGCTCGGCAAAAGAGTCTTCAATCGCCTTCGGTATCTTTGCCTTACTAACGCCTTCCGCGCGCTCAAAAAACAAGCGCGCGAACTCGTCGATGTCCATCACGGCGCCGAATGTGCGCACGAATTTCCGGTAGTCAGCCTGAATCTGGGCCGAGTAGCACATAAATGCCTCCGTTCCTGTTGTGGAAGAGTAGGTTGCCAGCGTGCAGCCGTCCTCTCATTGCAGATTTTTGAACAGCTGCCCGCGCAAGGTTGATGCTATCTGCTCAAGGATATCGGGCAAGAGGACTTGTGCATCAAGCGGTCCTACGACGGAGTACCCCGAGCCTGCATCGCCGTCGATGATGACGACTGCAGCGCAACGCGCACCCGTCGTCTGCCTGACGTAAGCGCAGGCTTCATCGAACTGACCCGCTGCTTCACCACCCGCCACAACCCTAGCGCCCGCATTGTCTGTCATGGCAACCCTCCGAGACGTAAGTAACTCACGACCATTCTATGCTGACAGGCTCATGTCCAGAGCATGGAAGCCAGTTCCTCAAATTTTCCCGTAGGCGGATGGAAACAATGTTCGCAGTACAAGACCGCCGTGGGCTCAAATCTGCGGGGCAAACCGGCCAATGCGTGCCGCTGGCATTGAACTACCTTATTGCCGCGTGATAAAGGGGGAAGCTGCCGTCAGCAGAAGTTTCTGCTCGCAGTAATCAAACCGCCGAGCAGATACGACATGTCAACGAGCCGCTGCGCGACCAGATGCCGAACCTCGCCTTGGCATTGCCAGGTTCCGTACACGGCAAGCAACGACGCTCCAAGGGCCTCCTTCCTTTGTCTTTCAAAAAGGCTTGGCCAAATGATGACATTCACGTTCCCCGTCTCATCTTCCAGCGTCACGAACAAGACGCCTTTCGCGGTGCCCGGCCGCTGTCGCACCGTAACAAGTCCACAGCCTCGCGCGAGTCGTCCATCACGGTATGTGCGCAAAGTTGACGCTGGCATCAGGCGGTTCGCTAGCAACTGCGGCCGCAGCAACTCAAGCGGATGCCGACCGAGAGTGAGACCAACTGACCGGTAATCAGCGACGATGTCGTGCGCCTCTGTCGGCGCACCAAGGTCAGGCGTTTCGTCTTCAACCGCGGCCACTGCAAGCATGTCTTTATCCGGCACAGCGGCAACAGACTGCCATAGCGCTTCGCGACGATTGCCGGCAAGCGAAGCCAACGCATTGGCATCGGCTAGAAGGTGAAGGTCCTTTCGGTCCAATTGCGCTCTGCGAGCAAGGTCCTTCACAGTTTCGAAAGGTCGAACTGCCCGGGCATTCTCGATACGCTCGGCAGCGCCATCTTTCATGCCTCGGAGTAACGATAGGCCGAGACGCACTACCGGTCGCTCCGCAGAAGGGATTGTCGTGAGCACTGAGTCCCAACCGCTAACAGTCACATCGACAGGAAGCACTTTGACGCCATGGCGCTGGGCGTCCTGGACGAGCTGTGATGGAGAGTAAAACCCCATGGGTTGCGAGTTGAGCATGGCAGCAAGAAATGCCTCTGGCTCGTGGCACTTCAGCCAGCTGCTTGCATATACCAGCAACGCGAAGCTTGCCGCATGACTCTCCGGGAAGCCGTACTCGCCGAACCCTTTGATTTGCTCAAAGATGCCTTCAGCGAAGGCCTGGTCGTAGCCGCGTTCGAGCATCCCGTTAACGATACGGTCATAATATTTCTCAAGTCCACCTTTACGTTTCCACGCGGCCATCGCGCGCCTCAACTGGTCGGCCTCGCCGGCGGTAAACCCTGCGGCCAGGATAGCCACTTGCATGACCTGTTCCTGAAAAATTGGTACGCCGAGCGTACGGCCGAGTGCCGTCTTCAACGCCTCACTCGGATACGTCACGGGTTCGAATCCTTGACGACGTTGCAGATAAGGATGGACCGCGCCACCCTGAATCGGTCCCGGCCTGACGATGGCTACCTCAATGACCAGGTCATAAAAGGTGCATGGCTTCATGCGAGGCAGCATGCTCATTTGCGCCCGCGACTCAATCTGAAACACGCCAACAGTGTCCGCAGCAGAAATCATCTCGTACGTCTGCGGGTCTTCAGCGGGAATGTCTTGCATCTCAAAGCGCTCGCCGCGCTGCTCCGACACGATGTCCAGCGCGCGGCGGATGGCCGACAGCATGCCGAGCGCGAGCACGTCAATTTTCAGGAGGCCTAGCGCCTCGAGGTCGTCCTTGTCCCATTCGATAACGCTGCGGTCAGCCATTGCCGCATTCTCGACCGGCACGAGACGGGTCAGCTTGCCGCGACTGATAACAAAACCGCCAGAATGCTGTGACAGATGACGTGGAAAGCCTAGGAGCTGTGACGCGAGTCTCGCCCACGCCTGCGTAAGCGGCTTCTCGGGGTCAAGCCCGGACTCGGCGAAGCGCTTCAGCAAATCCTCACTGTTATCAAACCAGTGATGCGACTTGGCGACCAGGTCAACTATCTGAGGGTCAACGCCAAGGGCCTTGCCAGTCTCGCGGAGCGCGCCACGCGGTCGGTAGGTCGAAACCGCAGCGGCAATTGCGGCGCGGTCGCGACCGTACTTACGATAGATGTACTGGATGACTTCTTCGCGCCGCTGATGCTCGAAATCCACATCGATGTCTGGCGGCTCACCGCGCTCTTTTGAGATGAAGCGTTCGAACAACATACTACCGCGTGCCGGGTCGACCTCTGTGATGCCGAGGCAGTAACACACTGCGGAGTTGGCGGCAGAGCCGCGGCCCTGACACAGGATGTGCTGGCTACGTGCGAAGCGAACAATGTCGTATACCGTGAGAAAGTACGGCTCATATTTCAACTCCGCTATCAGCTCCAGTTCGTGCTCAATCTGTTCCTGTACCTTGTGCGGAATACCCGAGGGGAAACGTCGCTGCGCGCCGATGTATGTTTCCTGCCGAAGGTAAGCTTTCGGGGTGATGCCTGCGGGAACCAGTTCGTCAGGATATTCATAGCGCAGTTCGTCGAGCGAAAACGTGCAGCGACTCGCGATGTCGACGGTCGCCGCGAGTGCTTCGGTCGGGTACAGGTTTGCAAGCCGGAGCCGAGACCGCAGATGCTGCTCGGCGTTTGGCGCAAGGTCGTAACCGCATTCGTGAACTGGTTTCCCGACGCGGATGGCGGTCATCGTGTCCTGCAGTGGCTTGCGCGAGCGCACATGCATGACGACATGCCCCAGCGCCACCACGGGTACATCCAGGTTGCGCGCGATGAACTCGACCGAGCCACGGTGAATTTCATCCATGGCCCGTTGATGAAGCACCAACCCGACCCAGGCGCGGCCAGTAAATGTATCGTCCAGCCACTCGACCTGTGCAGCAAGGACATCCTCGTTGGCCGGGAAATCCGGTACAAGAATGGCGAGACAGTCCGGCATCCCGCGAAGGTGCCGATATTCCTTCTCTGGTCGCGAGAGGTCCTGTGGCGTCAGCCGATATTTGCCCTTGGTTGCCCGGGTGCGGGCGAGCGTAATCAGTTCAGACAGGTTTCCGTATCCCTCGCGGTTCCTGGCGAGCAGGATGAGTCCGAACGCGGGCGAGCCGTCGGCGTTGACGAGCCGGAA
Source organism: Paraburkholderia sp. RL17-347-BIC-D (assembly GCF_046027915.1). NCBI lineage: Bacteria > Pseudomonadati > Pseudomonadota > Betaproteobacteria > Burkholderiales > Burkholderiaceae > Paraburkholderia > Paraburkholderia sp. RL17-347-BIC-D. The sequence goes on along the minus strand of NZ_JARESS010000074.1, from coordinate 22,911 downwards.
GAACGAGCCGACGATAAACGGTAGCTTCGTCTCCTTCGCTGCGACGTGCGCACGCACAACACCAGCTAGCGAACATTCGTCTGTGACAGCCAGTGCCGAATAGCCGAGCTGTGCCGCGCGCTCAGACAGTTCCTCGGCATGGGAAGCGCCATGCAGGAAGCTGAAATTCGAGAGACAAAAGAGCTCGGCATACGCCGGAAGGACATTGAAGGTGGTGTCCATGACGCATCAACCGAATAGTCCGTGAAGGAACCACCGCTGCTCCTCTTCCGCATCGCGGCTGCTGACACGCTCGCGATATATCCAATAGCAACTCTGGTCTTCCGCCTGCGCCACGAAATAATCGCGCGTCACGAGCTCACCATCAAACCAACCGGCCTCGATGCGTTCGCCAGGTGACACCATCCGCAGTGGAGAACCATAGAAGGGACGATGCTGACGCATCAGCAGTCTCACCGGTCTGTCCAGCATCCAGGTTGGTCTCGGTAGACCGAGCGGAAGTGCTTCCTGCTTCGACTTGAACGTCACCGGCACCCAACGGTTTGCGACCTCCGGGCGATGGTCGGCAGTCGGCGCGGGTCGAAGAACATTGTCCTCTCCAAGCCGCGCAACAAGCAGCTCCAGAAGCCGCGCATGGTCTTCCTTCGAACCTCCCGGCTCCGGGAATAGCGTGTCAGATGCCGGCGCTGCGGATTCCACTCTGGACGCATCGAGTCGCAGCGCGATGACGGGTGCGGCCAGCTCAATCCGGTGTAACCGCTCCTTGAGCAGCCTGACAAGATGCTCCTCTTTCCAGGTCGGCTCGCCCAGCGCAATGTCGATGGTTGTCGGCTCGATAGCGTCGCGCCCGCGTTCATGTTCGAGCAGCAGTCTGATAGCCGTAACCGCAAGCTGCTTGGCGCAAAGCCAGCCGCACAATTGCACGATGAGTCGATGCGCACCGAACACTGCGCCGTCCGCGTGTTCAAGCCGGTCCGGCATTTCGATGCGTGCGGAAAAAGTGGGGGGCAGTTCGAGCCAGTCAAACAGTTCGGGAGCCGTGCCGAACGCGCGGTCGAGCGAATCAAGGAGATGTTCACCGCATCGCCGCTGCAGACCGGCGCGTGGCAGGCGTCTTACATCCGCGATGGTTTCGCACCCGAGCCCGGAGAACCAGTCTCCGAACGGACGAACCTCAGGAACGGCCATCATCGGTAAAGCGGCTAGTCGTTGTTCAAGGGAAGCCAGCTTGAGTACGCGCCGGTTTCCGAACTTCGCCAGGAGCCATCCACCCTGGCCGGTGGGTGCAGCGCTAATGCGTGCTGTAAGCCCGAGCGTCCCAAGGACCGCTTTCGCTTCGCGGCACAATGCAAGCAGGCCGCCGAAGAGTCGCAGACTCGCGCCGACCTCAACAACGACGGTCGCTTCGTCAAGCAAGGCGACCTCAGGTGAAAACCGCATCAGGGTGATGCCCACCTCCCGCTGTGCCGCGGCCTCCTTGGCCGCATCGCGTTCATGCATCTCTGTTTCCGGCGACAGTGTCAGCACTCCGCCGCGCTTCATCCCGAGGCGCACGCCAGCTGCGCGAGCCGTGCTGTCGGTAATGACCACTTTGTCTTTCTCCAGGACTGCACTTCCGTGGGCAGGCTCAGACGACCACTTCGGTCGGAACACCTCGAGCGGCAACTTCGGCAAGTGGACGGCGAGAAAGACGCGCATGTCGGGAAAGCAATACGGGTGTGGGTTGAAGGGGAATCGACAGAGGCTCTGCGCGCGCTGGCCCTCGTCGTTTCACAATGTCAACGGTCAGACCGTCGGCGGATGGTCTTAAAGCGAGCCGCAAAAGCGCGGGCGATGAGTCCTGTGCCGCTGCCAGGGGCCTGACCATCACGAAAAGTGTTTCGGATGACTGCGCCGCCAGATGCAGGCGCCGCAGCGATGATGCCTGCGCGTATTGCGCCCAGAAGATGAGCGCACCGCAACTGCCTGCCCGCAGAATCTGCTCAGCCGACCAGAGCGCATCGGCGGTCTTCTGCGCTTTCACCCTCAGCACCTGGTCAATGGGAAGTCCGATGTAGTTGAGTCCAAGTCCGTCCGGGGTGTGTGGCGGCTGCACGAACGCCACAGGGCGGTCGCTCGAGCCACTGAGCGCCGGGCGCAACAGTCGCAATTCACCCACCCCGGCTTGCTGGACCATCAGGTCGATGAGCGCTCCGACCGGCCAGCCTCCACCGGGAAGCTCCGCCGACAGGGCCGGATAGCCAGTCTCGACGACCCGCCCACGGCCACGCGCGAGCTGGGACGCACGCCACAGGGACGGATGTATCTCTTCGGCCGTGACGGTTGTGCGGGACATGTGGACCTGAAAACCTGTATATTTATACAGTATCCTACACGTAAATTCGTAGGCGTGAACTGTCACTTATATTTCGAGAAATGGGCTGCGCGACATACATCGCTCGGCCTCATGTCCTGCTTCCATTGCCCAGAGGAGGTTCCACCATGAGAGCAGATGACTGGGTTCGGGAGGCCGAACGCGAATCAAAGCTTGTCGATGCCTTGTTTAAAGCGCGTCGCCTTATTTCCATGCACAACGGCATGACCGTCCGGTGCGACGGCGAAGAATGGCCGCTTGATTTTGGCCAGGAGTTGAGGATGATTGACGCTGCGTTGAAGACGGCCGGAATTGACACGCGGCGCCTCAGGCAATAGATACTTGTCGAGCCGCTTGCGTTAGTGAATCATTCACAGTGCGCGGCATGGAGGACCTTGAGAGGTCGACGGATGCAAACTGAGAAATATCGTGGATACACGCTATGGGGTCACGCCATCCTGCAACAGGAAGACACCCCACGGACCGAACGGTTCGCTGGGAGCGGCACAATCACGCGCCATACGAAAGTCGTCAACGTGTCTGGAGTCCTTGGACACTTCGGAACGGAGGAGGATGCTGAGATCGCTGGCATCGCGTGGTGTCGCGCCTGGATAGAGAGCGACGAATAGCAGACGCGCGTAGCCACGCACTACGAAACAGACACGCCCAGGAGTCGCCCAACACCGAACGTGAAAGCTGCAGCGATAAGGCCGATGACAACCTGCCGCAATGCGGAGAAGGCCGCGCTTCGTCCGTTAAAGAGTGATGTGAAGACTCCGATGGACGCGAGAGCAAGAGCGCTCAGCACGATACATTGCGCGATGGCGCTGAGTCCATGCGTCCATAGGAACGGCATCGCCGGGAAAATGGCACCGACCGAGAACAGGCAGAAGGAGACGCCAGCAGCCGACCACGGATTCCCGCCCAGCTCCGCCGGGTCCAGTCCAAGCTCCTCCCGTGTCAACGTTTCAAGGGCCTTGTCCTTGTCGCGCATCATCTGCGATGCCACGCGCTTCGCCTCATCGGCTTCGAGCCCTTTCGCGCGATAAATCAGCGCCAACTCGTGCTCTTCGGCCTCGGGCGAAGTCTCCAACTCGTCGGCTTCTTTCGCAATCTGGGTGCTAGCCAACTCCCGGGCGTTGGTCACCGAAAGCCATTCACCCAGCGCCATCGAGCACGCTCCGGCTATCAACCCGGCAAGCCCTGTCAGCAGGATTGCCTTGTTGCCCGTTCCCGCACCCGCCACGCCCATAATCAGACAGAAATTGGAGACGAGACCATCGTTCGCGCCGAGTACTGCTGCGCGCAGGTCGTTCCCCGACGACACCCCCTTGTGCCATGACTCGGCTGCGGCAATACGCGCGCCCTGCGACATGTCCGGGTCGCCGCCATGAGCCAGCGTCTGGACCACTGCGGCGTGGTGATGCTCGTCGGCCGACATGCGCCCCGCATCCGGTTGCCCGTGATATTTGTTCCGGTCTGCGTACTCCGCCGCAGCAAGCGTGGGCAATACGAAACCCGCGCCGAACAAGCGGACCAGTGTCTTCATCAGGCGTGTCTTGACGGCCTGCCCGGTTCCCTTCGGGCGGACCCCGTTGGCTCTCAGCTTTTCCGCCCACACCTGCGCATGGTCACGCTCTGATTGGGCCAGGTCGCAGTAGACCTGCTTGCGGGTTTCATCCTCCTCGAGCTTGGCAAGCGTTTCGTATAGCGCAGCACTATGAAGTTCATCAGAGAGGTTTGCCCTGAAACGCTTGATTTCGTGTTTCGATGCCATCGTGAAGTACTTGCCGATTTTTGTTCGCCACCACGTAGCGTATTTGATTCAGGAAACCTGAATCACAAAGCCCCTAAAACGCGGCCTAATCGAGAAAGTTAACGGTTCTCATACCGATTTGGGTCCGCGCGCCGACACACCGTCTCGCAGACACCGGCGCAGGTCCCCGTTGAACTGGTCAGGACACGATGTTGGTAAATGCGCTGGATGAACACGATGATGTTTCGGTCCAGTTATCCAAGCCTAAGGCCCGGCATCTTGCCATCAAGAAATTGGGAGCGATTCTATCTTGATTGCCACATGTGCTCCCTGGCGTACTTGAGGACATCGCCCCGAGGCGGCCAAACGTATGGCGCGCGGTAGATTTTATCTCTAGGCATGTCCGTTGCGCGACCAAGAAGGCCGACCATTGTTTGTCATGACCCAAGGAGCAACAAATGAGCATCTTCTCGACCATCCTCAATAAGATTTTTCCGCATGACCACCCAGCGAACACAACCTCAGCGGCTACTGCAGCGCCGGCCGCCACCGCGCCGGCACCCGGTTCCACAACAGCACCAGCCGGTGCGCCATCCACACCATCGACTGCGGCAGCGCAACCCTCACAACCCTCCGCTGCGCCAATGCCGACCGTGGATGTTGGAGCGGTCCTTACGCAAATGCAGGAAGGAAGCGGGCAGCAATTGAATTGGCGTACATCGATTGTCGACCTACTCAAGCTCCTCGGGCTCGATAGCAGCCTCGACGCCCGCAAGCGACTGGCCTCCGAACTTCATTACACGGGCAACACGGAGGATTCAGCCACGATGAATGTCTGGCTGCATCGCGAAGTAATGCAGAAGCTGTCGGAGAACGGCGGCAAGGTGCCCGACGACCTGAAAAACTGAGTGAGTTAGCCTTCGGTCTTCTGAATGACAAGCGCCGTAGCTTATGCTGCGGCGCTATTACTTATGAAGGTTTTTTCACCGGCGGCATGCCGCCTATTGCCGACCGGCAAATCTAATTCAGCCGACCAGCCGCCGATAGGCGCTCAGGTGCCTAACGAGACCTTGCTTGTCGCCACGAATCTCGCTTAGCCGGGCAAGGTTGAAGTGAGCGTCGGCATGCGTAGGGTCAATTTCTATGCATCGCTGATAGGCCGCTGCCGCCGCGTCGTAGCGGTTCAGTTCCTCTAGGACGACCGCGCGGTTGAAGTGAAGCAACCCGTCGTCGGGAAAATGCTCGAGTGCACCATCGAAAATGGACAACGCCTCATCGCAACGCGTTTCCGCCTCGCATAGCAATACGCCCAGATTGGTATATGCGTCGTAATGCGGTGATGGCGCAAGCTCAAGCACTTTCCGGTAGGCCTGTTCCGCACCCACCGCATCTGTTTCGGTGAGCTGCTCGGCAAGTGCGAACCATTCTTCTGCCTGCTCTTCCCGACTCGCCAGGTTTCGCGGAGCCGAGTCCAAAAACGCTACATCACCTCGGATAGGTGCAACCTCGAAATCAAGCAGGTGCTGGCCTGATGCAGCGTCCCATTGGGACTGTCCTGACCTGACCGCTACAGTTTCGCCGACAGATGTGATTCGGATTCCAGACAGCGGAAGTTCGTCAGGGAGTTCGGCTTTCAGCTTGGCAAGCGCCTTGAGAATTTTCCGTGACGAGACTTTCGCGGATTGCAGTTGAAATGCGGTGCGAAGGACCACGACATCCTGGAACGAGAAACGAAGTTCGTTCCGCCGGCCGCGCGCGGGATGAACAAACCCCGCGTCAATCAGTCCAGATAGAACTCTGCGCGAAACGCCCAGCAGTGACTGGAGGCTCCGCAGCGAATAGTCGTGTGACAGATTTCGTCTGTTCACTTGCGAGCTCGAACCTTTGCCGGCGGCGCTTCTTTCACGTCAGCTCTCGGCGCGGCTCGTTTGACAGGCCGTCGGGGTTTGGCTGACAGTCCTTCAACGTCATCTGCCGAAGCCTTTTTTGCCGGGGCCGTCTTTGCAACCGATTTGGCAGGTGCGGCTCGCTTTGCCTTGTTGGTGCTCAGACTTGCTCGCAGCGCTTCCATCAGGTCAATCACCTGGCCACCGGATTCCTCTGCTGGCGTCTCTGGTGCCACAATCTGTTTGCCAGCAATTTTCCGGTCGATGGCTTCAAGAATCCGCTTCTTCTCTTCGTCTTCGTACGCAGTCGGGTCGTATGCGTCTTCCGAAACCTGGTCGATGATTTGAAGGGCGAGCTTCAGCTCCGTATCACTGACACTCACGTGTTCGATGTGCAAATCGCTCAGCGCCCGCACCTCATCGGCAAACAGCAATTGCTGAAAGACCATCCCATCTTCCGCCGGCCTTATCTGAACGATTCGGGTCTTTCCCTTGTACGACCATTTTGCCAGCGCGCAACGTTCGCTTTCTCGCATGGCCTGTTGCAGCAGGCTATAGGGTTTGCCTCCCCGTTTGTCCGGGGCGATGAAGTACGCCTTGTCATAGTAGAGCGGGTCCACCGACTTTTCCGGGACGAAGGAAACAATCTCGACAACGTGGCTCGCCCCTTCCTCGAGTGCCTTCAATTCGTCAGGAGCAAAAACGACAAACTGCCCCTTTTCGAATTCGTAGCCTTTTTTCATGTCAGCGCGGGCGACGACATCGCCAGTAGCCTCGGATATGTATTGCTGCTTGACCCGGCCGCCTTCCGGCGTCAGCAGATTGAAGCCAACGCCAGCAGCGCTGTCCGTAGCCGAATAAAGCTTCACCGGTATGGATACCAGACCGAAGGAAAGCGTCAGCGATGCGATGGAACGGGCAGCCATGCGATTCTCCTGATAGCGGCGGGCGAACCGCCGCAGCGCTGCTTACACACTATCCGCTTCGAGGGGACAGCCCTTCGCGTCGCACACAGCATGAGCTGTGCCCGTCGCCGACGGTTCTCGCCATGCACTTCCGAGACCCTGTTCAGTCGAACGGACTTCCTAGCGCAGGCGCTTTACGGCGGACGCCAGTGACTGGCGCGTTGACCAATACTCTTCCCACGGGTCCTGCGTCTGGAAGCTAAGATACTCTCTCGCCGTTTGCACCGTCCAGTGCGCGCCGCTTTTCAGGTCGGGCAACTGCTCCCACGACACTGGCATCGACACCCCCATTCCCGGGCGGGCCCGCGCAGAAAATGCCGTGGCAGTCGTCTGCGCCTTGCCGTTGCGCAGGTAATCAACATAGATTTTGCCAATTCTGTTGGAGGCGCCCGACGTTGCCGAAAATCGGTCGGGGATGGTCTTCGCCAGATGCCGGACGAACGCCTGCGAGAACGCCTTCACAGATTTGTAGTCAAGTCTTGGCGTAAGCGGCACGACGACATGCAGCCCCTTGCCGCCGCTCGTCTTTAACCAGGCCTTCAGGCCCAGCTCCGTAAGCAATGCATGGACAAGGACAGCCGCCTCATGAATCTGCTTCCACTTCACGCCTTCGCCTGGGTCGAGGTCAAAGATGACCCTGTCAGGCTGGTCGATTCGCTGAACCGTCGAATTCCAGGTGTGAAACTCAACGACGTTCATTTGGGCCGCCGACATCAGAGCGTCAGTTGTGTCGACCGTCAGTAATGGCGGGTGGTTCAGCCACAAATCGCGGTCATGGGCCTTCAGGCCCGGCATGGCAGTCTTTTCGGCGTGCTTCTGGAAAAATAGCTCACCAGAGATGCCCGTAGGCGCACGGACCATCGCAAGCGGCCGGTCCGCCAGATGGGGAAGCATCCATGGGGCAATGCTTTCGTAATACCGAATCAGGTCCAGCTTTGTAACGCCGCTTGTTGGGTCGACGATACGCTCAGGGTGCGTGACTTTCACCTGAGAAACGGGCGCTGGCGTTAGCGTCTCACCGGCCTCCCGTACCACGAGGCGCGCAGGCTTGTCGACGCGCAAACCTTTGAACGACGCCTGGCGCACGACACCTTCCACAGTCCATTCGGCAAACTCGACCTCGGCGACGAGCTCTGGCCGGACCCAGCGTTCGCTGCCAAGCGCACGCCTGGACCAGCGGCTGGGCTTCGATACCGCGACGTCAAAGGGAGTTGTATCCACCTCGAGCGGCGTCAGGCGCTCCCATAGGTCCCGGCCAGTGCGGGCGTTCCAACCGGTGCCGACGCTGCCGGCGTCATGGAGCTGGTTGCCGACATAATATCCAAGCAGGAGGCTGCCAACTTCGCCGTCCTTGCCGCCTCGAGCGGTGAAGCCGCAGACAACCAGTTCCTGTCGCAGGCGGCACTTCGCCTTCAGCCATGTCTGAGTCCTTCCAGACTCATATTTCGCGTCGCGAACTTTCAACATCAGGCCTTCGAGACCCAGCCCAGCCGCCGCCTCAAATATCTGGGCCACCGGAGCCTCGAAGTCCTGACTGAACCGGATGCGGTCGCCCTCATCCTTGAGCAGTTGCAAAAGCAGCGCGCGCCGCGCCCACAGCGGGACATTCCTGAGGTCCTTCCCTTCGAAGTACGGCACGTCGAACAGGAAATAAATGATTTCCTCATTCGCGGCGCCATCTATAGCGTTCTGAAGCGCGCCGAAATCTGGGAGGCCGTTTCTGAGCACGACGATTTCGCCGTCCAGCCAGCCACTCGGGACTGGCAGCTTTGCAACCTCTGCAGCCAGGCTTACGAGCTTCTTCGTCCAGTCGTGGCCGCCGCTTGTGAACAGCCTCACGCGCCCCTTGTCGACGCGGGCGAGTATTCTGTAACCATCCAGTTTCGACTCGACTATCCAGTCCCCGCCCGTCGGCAGTGACGAAGCCAGAGTCGCGCGCTGCGGTTCGAGTTTTGCGGGGAGCGGCGCGCTCGTGGCGGCAGACAGGTCTAGGTCCTGGTTGCTCTTGCGCGCCGGCCGCACGGATTTCGGCTCACGCTCTTCGACGAGCCCCAAGGGCTTGGTGGCGACGCTGTCGGGAAGCGCCTTGATGACATCGTATTTCGCCAGCGGCTGCGCCCACTCATCGCGTTTTTTGAAGAGCATCCACTGGTCTTGCTTGTCCTCCGGCTTGGAAATGCGGACCAGTTCCCACAAGCCCGCGAGTTTCTCGCCATGGAGTTGGAACATCAGCTTGCCGGCCGCCAATGCCTTTCGGGGGTCACCGACCGGCTCCCATGTCCCGCGGTCCCATATTATGACCGTGCCGGCACCATACTGTTTGGGCGGAATCGTGCCTTCGAACGTTGCGTACTCCAGTGGATGGTCCTCCACCTGGATGGCTATCCTTTTTTCCTTTGGGTCGTAACAGAGGCCCTTGGGTAACGCCCATGAAATTAGCACGCCATCCATTTCAAGCCGGAAATCGTAGTGAAGGCGACTCGCCCAGTGCTTCTGAACGACGAAACCAAGGTACCCTGACCCGCTTCTGGCGTGGGCCGATGGGACAGGCTCGGGCGTAGCACCGAAATCCCGCATTTTTTCGTAGCGGTTGAGAGAGGGAGATGCAACTCTGCGGCTCGTGACCATGGTTGTAGTCGAAGAATGCCCAAAATCGAGGCAGCTTTCCGCGCCGGCTAGCAGCTGGATGCACAGGTTTCAGTGGCAGCGCCACGGCGGCGGCCAGACTTCCATCTGCCCATAGCTCGAAGGCCAAAGGTTATAGGCGCATCGTCAAAGTATCACTTTGCGACGCGCCGACGTTAGAACCGGGTTTAGCTCCGGCCTTCGGTGCCCTTCAGTTCACCACGCTTGTGTGAATGCGTCGCTGCGTACTTCAGTTCGAAATGCGCACCTTTGCCGCTACGTGTTGGCGGAAAGTGTTCGTCTTCGACGCAGGTGACCTCGAACGTGTCTTTCCCGTCATCATGCACGACCGAATAGATACCCGAAACTTTTACTATTTCGCCCGGCTTGTATGAACTGTCGCCCGCCATTTGTCCCTCCCCTTCAAATGATTGAGAACAACGGCTGAGCAAGCGACGTTCCGAGCCGGCCGAGCGTGGAATAGCCGCTCAGATTACCTGTGGACGCTGGGGGAATGCTTAACTTCGAGCCGCCCGAGAATGATGGAAGGTGCGCGCTGCATTGCGCTCCAAGATTGGACTCATTGCTATCAGCAAGCCAATCTTGCACGTGAGGTTCGGCAGGTGCTCGACGACGGCCGCTGACCAAGGCGGCTCGTTGTGAACGTGACGATTTGGATTCCGTAGTCTCGCGTACAAAGGCATCCGTTCCATGGGAGGCATGGCTGTTGCGTAAGCCACGAAAATGTTTAAGCTTGCCGAGCCATGTCGACTGTTCTACTCGTTGATGATGACGCCGATAACCTGTGGGCGCTCCAACTGGCACTCGAAAGCGGGGGCCATCACGTGCTAATTGCGCAAAACGGGGCGCAAGCGCTGCGGACTGTCCTGCACCAAATGCCCGCGCTAATCGTTACTGACTGGCAAATGCCTGAGATGGACGGGGCGGAGCTGTGCAGACGAGTCAGATGCCAACCTGCGTTCGCGCATTTGTCAATTGTGATGCTCTCTGCTATGGCCGAGCCGGGCTCCGCCCCAGGCTGCTGGTCAGCTTTTTTTCAAAAGCCGGCCGACCTCCAGAAGCTCTTGCAGACCGTCAACGCGTTTGTAGCAGCGCGACTGACAACCAGCATCACGTCGCCAGCTTTTGCGGGTCGGCCGCCTGCTCGCTGGCAACCTGTCAATGAGCGCTGCTGGCCGTAGAACGTTCGCCCGCAGCAATCCAACACCACTCGATGAATGCGCGTCCGAGTGAGGTGACCGACTTCTACGGTCATCTCCGCAGGGTCCGCGTAAAATAGGTCAAGTTTCGCGGGCTGGAGCAAAGCATCGCGACCGTCCGTGTCTGCTTGACTAAGCCAGTCGTCATCTGACGATTGCAAATTACTATACCGCTGCGGTCTCGCAGTTTCGTTTCAACGTCAGAAGCTGCTTTGGACTTCATGGAAAGCGATACCGCGTACCCCAATAAAGACGAACTCGCCGGCCGGGGAGCAAGGCAGCCGGACTATGCCCTGGAAAACAGTGCGCTAGTTAGGCTCGCCAAGGCCCAGACAGGGCCGAGGGCCAATCTGCTGCAAGAAATCGCGGCGACGGCACAGTCGATTTGTGGTGCGGGCAGCGCAGGTATCAGCCTAGTTGAGGGGGCCAGCGATAGTCGGCATTTCCGGTGGTTGGCGGTCGCAGGCCTCTGCGCTGACCTGCAGGGTAAGGCGACGGCATGGAACGAGTGCCCTTGCGGGGTAGCGCTACAGGCAGGAGCGCCCCAATTGTTTGTCCGACCACAGGACCAATTCGCTTGCCTCCAGATTCCCGGCGTCAAAGTTACTGAAGGTGTCGTCGTCCCCATACCTGGCGGTGAAGCTCAGTTGGGCGCGATATGGGTGATGTCGCACTCCGACGAACGTCAGTTCGACCGCGAGGATGTCCGGCTGCTCTCGAATCTTGCTGTGTTCGCCGGGACAGCGCTAACTATCGTTGACGCGCGCGACAGCGGCATTGAGAGTGACCGGCGGCATAGTGAATTCATCGCCATGCTTGGACACGAACTGCGCAATCCCATGGCTCCAATTGACAGTGCTATTGGCGCGGCCCAACGTTTGTGTGCCGACAACGCGAAGGCGGTAGAGGTATTAACCGTTGCCCAACGGCAGGTAAGGCATCTGCGAACGCTGGTCGATGACCTGCTTGACGCTGCGCGACTAAAGCACGGCAAACTTACCATCAAACACAGCGACACGTCCCTTAACGAGATTGCGTTTGACGCGTTAGCGGCGGTCAGGCATCACTTCGACTCACGTCGGCATACATTGAAGGTTAGCGGGCTTGATGCGCCTGTTCCTGTTCGAGCCGACCACGTTCGTTTGAGTCAAGTCTTGGGCAATATTCTGTCGAACGCTGCGAAGTACACGCCGGTCGGCGGAACCATCGAGATGACCGTCAGTGTCCACCCGGATGAAGGCAGCCTGGACCCGGCCGGCCAGGTAGTCATCACGGTCCAGGACAACGGCATTGGCATAGATAGCTCGGTGCAACCACTCGTTTTCGAACTGTTTGCCCAATCCGCTCAGGCCCACGCAAGAGCCGAAGGGGGACTTGGGATTGGCCTCGCTGTCGCCAAGCGCATGGTCGAGTTGCATGACGGGACAATATCGCTCGAAAGCATTGGAGCAGGCGCAGGAACCGCGGTAACCCTACGTCTGCCAATACTCCGTGCTCCGTCGGCGCCGGACCAACCTAAACAGATTGCCGAGTCGCTCGGTCTCGGTCCCGTGCGCCTTCTTCTTGTCGATGACAATCTGGACGCCTTGATGTCCCTGGGCATCCTGCTAGAACTTGAAGGGCACAACGTGACCACTGCGAGCAACGGGCGCGATGCCATTCGCCTTATGGCGGAAGTTCGCCCGGAGGTGGCAATTGTCGATGTCGGGATGCCAGACGTTGACGGCTTTGACGTCGCACGCGCCGTTCGAGCCGACCGGGGTCTGGATGACATCACGTTAGTCGCATTGACTGGCTACGCCGCGGAGTCTGACAAATCACGAGCGCTCGCTGCAGGCTTCGACTACCACTTGACCAAGCCGCTCTCGCTAGAAAAGCTGCAATACATCTTGGTAAATCGAATTGGCGGCAAGCTGGGTGGGTTGGTTTGACAGCGACTGGAATCGCTACGAGGTGAACGTGCGGAGCATTGAGTGAGAATGCCGTCCGGACTGCTGCCCTAAGTGGCATCAGGATAACAATGCCGAAGATACCGGATGCCATTGCTCCACTGCACGGTCAGAACACACTGGGCGAAGCGTCTCACGCACCGCTAGCTGCACACGGGCTTCACCGGACGATTGATGCCAGCCTGGTGAGGAATAATGTGGTGGCGTTGTTCCTGCCAGCGTAGTCGGCGAACGCGCTCGTTATGTGTGCTACCGCACATAACGTCGGGAGCTCCCTAGAAGTCGCCCCAGCTCTGCCCTACCTTTCGAACGGTAAGGCGCTGGTCCATCGAGGGCCTGAAGGTCATACGTGCCCACAGGTGCCGTGGCAGCTACAAAAAGACCTCTCAGAACCGCTAACCCTCGCCGGTCTCCTGCGCTCATCAAGCCCAGCTGCCGTAGGAGGACGCAGCGTACTTCCAGGTTTGCGTGCGCAACGCACTCGAGCCAGCCATCCTCCGATTCCGGCAAAGCGTCGCTGGTGTCGCGAGCCGGCGGCAGGCATCCGAACTATTGACCAAGGAGCAGCCATGAGACCCGTCTTCGCCACTCGGATTTTCTGTACGCTTCCGCTCGTCGTCGCCTCAGTACTTTCTGGCTGTGGAGGAAGCACGTCGACGCTTCCGACCTCGACCGCGCCCGTAGCCACCCCAGTGGCGACAATGCCGGTATCGCGCGTGGAGGTTATCCCTTTTCAGACCCTCACGTTGACTGACCAGGAGTTCCTGAGTGGCCGAGAAGACGGAACGCCCGTTACGGTGGCGGGAGAATTGCGCCTGCCGCGTGCCGGCACTGACCGGCTCCCGCTCGTTATCATCCTCCATCCCGCAGGAGGCATCGGGTCAAACATCGTCGACTGGGAGCAGGACCTACTGGGACTGGGCATCGCCACTTTTGTCGTGGACAGCTTTTCCGGTCGCGGCATCGTCAACTTGCTCAATAACCGCGGAGAGCTGGGCTTGCTTGCGCAGTCCGAGGACGCATACCGCGCGCTCGCACTACTGCAAAAGCACCCTAGAATCGACCCGACGAGAGTCGTGCTCATGGGCTTCTCCCGCGGAGGCAAAGCCGCGCTTTACGCTAGTTTGAAGCGATGGCAGCGCATGCATGGTCCGGCTACCAATGCAGAATTCGCGGGGTATATAGCCTTCTACCCTGGTTGTGACGTCACCTTCCGGGACGAGACCGATATCACCACCAAACCCGTCCGCATCTTCTACGGAAGTGCCGACGATTTATTGCCAGTCGCTGCATGCCGCGCCTACGTCGAAAGATTGAAGGCAAGCGGCAAGAACGTACAACTCACTGAGTACCCAGGGGCACAACACCTGTTCGACTCCCGTTCGTTCAGGCAAGCGACGAAGCTTCAGCAGGCGCCAACGACAAGGAACTGTCAGTTGGTGGAAGCGGAGAACGGACAAATCGTGAATGCCAAAACGAAACAACCGTTCGCCCTCAGTGACCCCTGCGTCGAATATGGCCCGACCGTTGCCTTTGACGACGAAGCCACAAGGGCGGCGAGGCAAGCCGTCAACGACCTGGTGATGAGCATCCTCAAACCTGAACGGCCCCCTTCGTGAGCAAAGTACTCCGAAGTCTCACCGAGGCCGCAAATGTAGAGGTCAATATTGTGAGTGCGAGCATGGGCGCCTCCACGCGAAGCCATTCCTGGCGACGTGGCCACCCCTTGGCAGGTCGACGGTACCGCAAAAGGGCGACTTTGCAAGGAACGACGCTCATCCTGAGTTCAGGGAATAGAGCCACAACCTTCGACCTTCTGGAACGAGAATGTCGCTGGCCGCCCGCAAAGACTCTATGCAATATCTCGGGCCCGCGTTACGAATGAGTTTTCCACCTCGATATTGGTCGTTCTATATACACACCGGACACCCCAGGTGCCCATCAATCGTACGAGCTAGATAGGGCGGCAGGCGGCGTCTAGTATCCTTGACACCGCAACGCACACCGCCTGAAACCAAAGAATACTCTTCAACTCCCGCCCGAAGCCGGGTTGGTAGCTGACGCTGGCATGGCGGCGCCGGACTTCTTATGCGTCTTCTTGTGCGACGTAGTACCAGAGGGTGCCATGCTATTTGCCCCTGATGCGCCCGACACTGTATCGGTCGAACCGCCCGCGCTCGGCTTGCTCATGCCCGTGCCACCTTGCCCCGCGGCGGCTCCTCCACCACCCGCGCCTTGCGCGTAGACACTCCCCGATATACCGAAAAATACTGCCACAATCAGAATTCCTTTTGTCGCGACTCGCATGGCTGTCTCCTTAAACGCGAAGCGGTGGTTAGCACTGCAGTGTGCGAACCCGCTTATGAGTCTGCGCAATTCCCATACCGGAACTCCGCTATTCCACCCTTCAACGTCGATTGCTTTAACTGGCCTCCCGCGACTGCTCGTATACGAGGACGGCGGGAATGCCCGTTGCGGAAAGTGCTTGCACAGGGAGGCGGCCATGACCTTAGTACTAGTAGTGGAGGACGATGTGAATCTGCTAAGGGCGCTCGAGACGCTTCTTAGTGGTGGTGGCTACCGGGTCCGCACAGCGGCCGACGGCGTGGATGCAATGCAGTCGGTAGCATAGGAACGCCCGGACGTCATCGTCTAGGACGTCATGATGCCAAGAATGAACGGCGCCAAGCTGGTTCATTCTCTAAGGGCGGAGCCGGCGCTTGCAGGTATCCCCGTTGTGATGACGTCGGCTGCCGCCTCGCCGCCTGCGCTTCCACTCCATGCGTTCCTGCCGAAGCCTTTCGCCGCCACAAAATTACCGGAAATTTCCGCGCGAATTGCAACCGCCGTAACTTGGCCACGACGTCTGCGGTCACGACCCCGATTCTTAAGACAACCTTCACTTTGGCGTTATCCAACAGCACCTAAAGTAATGAAGTAGGCACGACGATGCATGTGTGCCCTTCTTCGGAGGGGCAAGGCAAGGCAGTGCTGTGTTCGCCACAGGAGGTCAAATATGAGACCCGTTTCTCGACTTCGTGCGTCGCTGCTAGGCGTCGCGTTCGCATTTTCTTTGCCAGCGGATGCATTTGAGTTTGGCACACTGGGCGTGATTACAGGGCAAACCGCCCGGCTCACGGTATTCAATCTGGCAACAGGACAGGTTCCTCCCAACCCCTGCCGTGCCCAGCTGTATTTTGCAGACGCGAATGGCCGGCCCCTGCCAGGCGGCAACGCTGACCAGCCTGCACAGTCGACTCCAACGCTCGCACCCGGTGCGAGCGCCACGATAATGTTGCCTGTGACCACCAATTTCGCAACGCGCGTCCTGGTCCGTCCCGTAGTTCGTCCGCTCACCGCCACGTGCTCGCTGGCGACCGCGGCCGACGTTGCTGATTTGCAGACGGGCGGCACCGCAGTCATTTTCCCGCCGTCCCCGTCCTGCCGTCTGTTTCACTCTACCCGCCTGCGCCTGTCTATCCACCTTCCCCGGTTTTCGGGCTGCGACTCCGGATAGCGGGTCAGACAGCGAGATTGACAGTGCAGAGTCCCGTTGAGAGCGTTGGAAACGGCACGGCCCAGGTGGAGCTAAGGTTCGTTGACCCGAATGGCCGGACCCTGACCGACCCCACTGGTGAACCTTTGCTGAAACCGGCTTCCCTGAAGAAAGGACAGGTGGTGTTCCTCGACCTGGAGAACCCGCTTGGCGCCGGCACAGCCACGGCGTACCGGCCAGTTATCAAATCCACGTCGACGAATCTGGCGGATGATGTGGCGACTGCCCAACTCGTGGTGACGCACGAGTTGTATGACTCGGCGACAGGGAAATCCTTGCTGGCTGCCCCGAGCGACCCGTGTGTGGGCGTATTCTGCTTGACGGTGAAAGGGAAATAAGCGCGCGGCCTCAAGGGGGGCGCGAATAGACTCGTCAAGCGCTAAGACGGACAAGCGGCCTTAGGACCCAATTCCTGAGGGACAAGTATGTCCCGCAGGTATCATTTTTTCGAAAGCGCTCTATGCGTTCCGCTCCGTGACGTTTCCGGCAGCGTGACAATGACACCGGAACGCAGTTTCTACCGCATGCAAGAGCGCTAATGCGGGCACTCACCGCCCCTCAGAATACTCCCCGAGACCAACTTGCTCGGGGACACAACTGGGATGGCAGTTGCTCCGAGCGATTTGAGAACCGCCTGTCTAGCTTAAGAAACCTGTCGCGCGAAGATGATTGCTTCCATTGGCCGAACCGTAACCGAAATAACGCACGCTGGACCACCTGATGTGCTTCCATCGACTTCGTCGATGTGAACCTCCCCGGTTTGTGTCACGGTCGCGAACTCCATGGCTCCAGACTGGTTGCAGCATTGGCTCACAAGTACTGTGCCGGTCGGGGTCACGGTCGAGTCGACGATTACCGATATAGAGAAGGTCTCTTCGGTATTC
The DNA here is from genome assembly GCF_046027915.1 of Paraburkholderia sp. RL17-347-BIC-D. NCBI lineage: Bacteria > Pseudomonadati > Pseudomonadota > Betaproteobacteria > Burkholderiales > Burkholderiaceae > Paraburkholderia > Paraburkholderia sp. RL17-347-BIC-D. The sequence goes on along the minus strand of NZ_JARESS010000074.1, from coordinate 5,717 downwards.
GTGTTTGTGACAACGACCAAGGGACGGCGAACATGATGTGCATGGACGTGCGCCGAGCGATGCTGAAGAGCACTAGCTGCCGCGAAGCGCTTATGGCTGAACTCCGAGAGGTCCGATGCGCGCAAGGTTGCGAAACGGCTTCGCCGAATTCATGAGAGCGGCGAGACAGGGTCCATCAATACGACGGAGCTAAAAAGGTCCGGCGAGCTGGCCTTGATGATTCTGCGCAGGGCTCTCGATGCCTTCGCGCGGATGGATGCCGTGGCGGCCGCGCAGATTGTCCGCGACGACGAAGCAGTCGACAACTCGTTCCGTGCGTTCGGACGCAGGCTGGTCATGCAGATGACGGAAGCTCCCCCGACAATTCCGGTTGGCCTGGAACACATGTTTATCGCGAAGGCCATTGAGCGTATCGGGGACCACGCTACCAATATCGCTGAGTTCGTTGTTTATGTGGTCAAGGGCCGCGATGTACGCCATGTATCCCTTGACCGCTCGACAAGCGTAGACCACAATAAAGTTATCACCAATTCCGAATTAAAAGCGTCAATCCGCGTAAGTGCCGCTCAAAGAGCGTTCAAAATCATTCATTTACGTGTAGCGCATTAAAGGTGTCAACTGCTGCAAGTGGCGACGGTATCAACCGACGGCCGATGCGCGGTGCTGCCGGCTACGAGCCACCGCGATCCACATTGGAAAACAGCCAGAAGCGCCGTGGATATAGCGGAATCACCCTCGCCGGCGATCCATGTACCGACGCGTAAATGCCTTGCAGTGTCCTGGCTTCATCGGCCGCGCTCGGGAAGGCGTCCAGTAAACATTCGAGTACGATGCAAGACAGTTGGCGCAGCGATATTGCGCCTCAAGAAGTTGGACGTTAATTCGATACGGTATCTCATGGCCGCAGCGGCGACATGCCGACTCCACAGCACAGTGATGTGCGGGGCACACATTCAGACTCTCGAACTGATGGAGGATGCTGTGGTAGCCATAACCAAGACACAGTCGACAGAAGCGGAACGACGTGCTCCATCGCGGTCGAACCTCATCCTGTATCAATGCCGTTCGCATCGACCGCCTGGATACCTGCAGGTTCGCACGCAGCCGATCAATATCGATGACACCCACACGTGGCACGAGCCCTTCATAGGGGTCGACGTCCGGGCCCAACAGCCGCGCTACGACGTTTCCCGATAGTGCATTGGCTTTCTCGAATTTCCACAGGATCGAAATCAGCGACTCATACGGGTAAAGCCACTTCCTGTCGAACAGATAGCCCAGCGATGGCGTCAAACTGCCTTCTTCCAGCGTCAGGATCGGGAATCGGGGTTCCGTCAGGGTCATTGCTCTACGCTGCTGAAGCGAGCACGCGCCCCGTAGCATGGCGTGACTGGACATAACCGCAGTGCCTGACCGCGTGTTGCCATAGCACAGTTTCTGGACCGTACCCCCGCGCATCTCTAAGTTCGCTATCCTTAAGCACAATCTCGACAGCGCGCGCGAATGATTCCATCGGGATCTCCAGTTGACCCGGGAGACTGGCCTTGTGGTGGGCCGCCTCGAAAGCTTCCCATAGTTTACCGGCGTCATTGACCAGCCTGTAACCGGCATCAAACGCCTGAGGGACATAGAAGCGCGTGAAGCTCCAGTGACTTCTCTCCGGATATGCAGTCTGATCGTAGCCATTGAGACACGTCGCTACATCCTGAGCGTTGCGAATGCCGTAGAACGCGAGATCTTCGACCATCAGACGCGCGACGATCTGGGTCTTGCCCGCGACCTGCAGCGCAGTCTTCTGCGCGAGCAACTCCTGCTGACCGACGAGGAATGTGAAGAGCTTGATCTGCTGCCTGTCGAGTGTGTCATGTACGTCGCGCAGCCATTCATACTCGTTGTCGTCATATCGTTGAGCCTCATCGCAAAACAATAGAACCACCCCACTACCTGCCCTCGCGGCTGCCTCCCGAATTCTCAACGCCAGCCGCATCCGCTTAGAGGTGTTGGAACCCGCGTTAGGATCGGGGTCTCCGACTGCCTCCAACAGGTTCGCGAAGAACGGTCCTTCCGCATGCCGAGGCTTGTGCTCGCACTGCGCGTGGTAGCTCGTCATCCTAGGATAGTTTCGTGCAATGAGCAGTCGCACGTATTCGATCGCCCGGGTCTTGCCAATCCGCGACGGGCCATAGGTGAGCGCGCCCATGACCCGGTAGCGCAGACAACGCGCGACCAGTTCGTAAAACTCCTCGATTGCTGGGGTCGCAATCCTGTAGTTTCCTGTCATCAACGGATGCAGTGACGGATCGACCGGACGCGGTATCTCGAGCGACATGATGCCTCCCATCTGGAACAAGGTTAATAGACCTGGCCCGTGCCGATCGTGAGCTTGCGCGGACGGACTGGCGTGCTCAATACAGGTGGTGGGCCTTGATCAGAAACGCCGTTAGGCCTAGATTCCGTATCGCGTTTCGCTGCAGGTAAAGCGGCTTTCGGCGGTCCGACGGGCGTCCGAACAGTAGGCGCGGCGGACAGGATGCGCACGGCCTGCGACAAATCCGATGCGACCTTACGTTTCTTCTTTGCCTGCGCCAGCTTGACGTTCAAATAGTCTTCAATGGGATTTGCGGACGCGGACGCCAACGATCCCCGATTGGCTTTCTCTTTGAGGATTTTCCGGCGTAGCGTCAAGGTGTGTGGCATGACACGCCATGCTCCCTGCGCGTTGAGGACGCCGAGTTCTGATCCGTCGGCTAGAAACGCGCGAACACTCCTCATATCGTCCGCATTCATATAGACAAGCAGGCGCTGCCCGATGAGATGTGTACTGCATGCAAGTACATCGCTTGTATACCGAACGCCGTGCAGGTTGATATGAGGCCTGACACCCTTGTCGAGATAGGCACGTACCGGGCACCGAACCGCCGACTGCATCAGACAGAGCGTGCGTCGATGATGTTCGGGCAGCCAGTTGAGCAACTGCTGCTTGCCGCGCACGAAATACTCGATTGCTTCCAGCGGTGTGACATTGTTCAGTCCGCCGTGCGGTGTGCCGTGATAGCTTCCGATCGCGTATTCAACGAGCTCCTCGAGTTCGTCCAGCGACACAAAGAGGCGCAGATTCCCTTTCGGATCCGCCAGCGCACGACGTAGATCACGTGGATGCGAGCCGGTGTATCCGGGTAGCCGGGAAGATAGCCTACTGGCGATGGTGCCAAAAAACCGCTCAATATAGGGCCGCTCGTCCGGACTATGCTTCGGCCCCGCATCGACACAGCAACCGACAAATTCGCACATGGCCGCGAGCGACTCGTTTGCAAGGTTGGCCTTCGCGTTGTCGAGCTTCATCCACTCCCATGTCACGTACCCGAGCTCGGGCAAACGCTGCGATGGAAAGCCGTCCCTGACATCAATGGCACCATCACCCTCGAACGTGACGCCTTGCGACATAGCTTCAGCGGCCGCCGAACCCGGGAGCAGTACGACCTCCTGCCGATCGGGATAGGACACCCAAAAGTCGGCCAGCAATCGCTTCTCTTGAATTTGTACGTAGCCGGGTCGCTCGCAGAATGACCGGATCGCCGCGTCCACCTCGATGAGGATCCATTGGTCCAAAGTGCAACGCCGGTACAAGGTCAGCCGTCGGTTGAGCTTGAGACTGAACGCTTCCAGCCGATGTGCTCCGCGCGGCCTGGCGAGAGCGACCGGCTTCGCAGGGTGCGAAAAATCTTCCATGAGATCAAAGCCTTAGCCGCGGGATTCGAAGTCTAGAACACCAATTGACAAATTTAATGCGGATTAATGCGAATTGACGACTTTATTTCGTTCGGACTGCAAATATAAATGTCAATCCGACTCCGAGCAGTCCTAACCGGCCAGGACTTGCAGAGATTTCGAATTGATAAAGTTATTTCGGTTTACGCCTGACCTGCCCCCCGACCTCGATGGCCGTCACGGCACGAATCGCGCCAACGGACGCATGCAGGTCGCCGCTGACACCGATCTCGACGCGCTTCGCGCGTGGCTCGCCCGCTTCGCCGATACGAAAACCACGTTCGACAACTACCGCAAGGAAGCCGAACGGCTGCTGCTGTGGTCGGTCCTGCAGATGGGCAAACCGCTCTCCTCGCTCACGCACGAGGACCTGCTCGTCTACCAGCACTTCCTCGCCGATCCCCAGCCCGCCGCGCGGTGGACCGCTGACGGCGGACGCAAACACCCCCGCCACGATCCGCGCTGGCGGCCGTTCTACGGCCCGCTGTCCGGATCAAGCCAGCGCCAGGCCATGGTGATCCTCAACGTCATGTTTGCGTGGCTCGTGCAGGCCGGGTATCTGGCCGGCAATCCGCTGTCGCTGTCGCGTCAGCGTGCCCGACGGGCCAGGCCGCGCATCGTCCGGTATCTGTCGCCCGAGCTGTGGCTCGAGGTCAAGACCTGGATTCAGGGCATGCCCGTGCAGACAGCTCGCGAGCGCGAACATCACGCGCGCGTGCGCTGGCTCTTTACCCTGCTCTATCTGGGCGGTCTGCGCATCACGGAGGTCGGCACGAACACGATGGGACGGTTTTTCCGGCGCGCCGACGAAAACGGCACGGAACGGTGGTGGCTCGAAGTGATGGGCAAAGGTGGCAAGGAGCGGCTGGTGCCCGCCACCGCGGAAATGATGACGGAACTGGGCACCTACCGGCGGGCACGCGGACTGCCCGCCCTGCCCTCGCCAGGCGAGGACACGCCGCTCGTGCTGCCGGTTGGCCAGTCGCGCAAACCGCTCACGCGCGCCGCGTTGCACCGGATCGTGAAGGATGTTTTCAGCGGTGCGGCGCAATCCCTGCGCGAGCGAGGTGAAGATCATGCTCAGCGCGCGGACCGCCTCGAACAGGGGTCGGCACACTGGCTGCGTCACAGCGCAGGCTCCCATATGGCGGACCAGCAGCTGGATCTGCGACTCGTGCGGGATAATCTCGGGCATGCGTCACTGACGACGACCAGCCAGTATCTTCACGTCAATGACGATCGTCGGCACCGCGAGACCGACGAGAAGCACCGTATTGACTGGTAATCGACTCCAGCCAAAACCTAGCCTGATCTGGAAATCGTCGGCGGCAAGCCTGACGGGTTCACCCGGACGCAGGCGGAGTTTTTCTTTCGGCGACCGCGATGATGCGGCGGCGTCCGTCCGCAAACGCCTTGAGCAGCGGAGCGGGTCAGCGTCTCCGGGCAGCCAGAAGTGCGCTCCGAGCGCTCCCGCGTAATCGCACAGGGGACCTCACTGTGATGTCCGGACAGCCGAAACGAAATTTCGTGTTGGTCTGGGGTAGTGTAGATTGCAGCCTGACGGAGACGGGGTTTGCGGTTGCGGAGAACGCAGACGCGGCAGACGGTTAGTTGCATGTTTGCAATCAATATGGCCAGAGTGAGCATTTACGGGAACCACTCTCACCACCACGAAGGGTTCGCCGAACTGCATGCCGGCAATTGAAGACAGCGCTCGCCCACTCTATCGGATGACAATTTAAGCGCGATCTAGATTTGCGTTAGCGTTAGGCGATCGGCTGTACTCGACCCACTCCGGTCAGACAACTTGCTCCATACCGGTCAGTCAGTCAATTTCAAATTTGCGGACTGGAATGCCAGTAAGCGGCCGTTGGCGACCTCATCCAAACGGCCAACAGGTGTCATTCGGTCGTCCCCTGGCTCGGACGTTCAGACGTCAGCTTCGCCCC
>NZ_JARESS010000073.1:0-29279 GCF_046027915.1 Paraburkholderia sp. RL17-347-BIC-D | reverse complement strand
GAGGAACGAATAGAGCCAGATCTTGAAGGTGGTCGCGCCCTGCGTTGCTGAGTCCAGCCCTCCACCCGCAAATGCGAGTTCGGGACCGATTGCGATGCCCAATGCCACCGTCTGGCGCGCGCGGGTCAAGATTCGCTGCGCCGTTATGCGATACGCATCACCTTTCAGTTGTACTGATTTCATGATCTTGACTTTTTTATTGCGATGCATGGCTTCTCCTTTCCGGTGGTTGAGATCAGGCCGCGTCGTCGCGGCTCAGATCAATTGCAATTGTCATCGCAGGCAGAATCGCCGAATGCGTCCCACGACGGGTGCGGGGCGGCCAGCCGTTGTTTGGAGCCGCTACGGTGCGCGGAAGATGCTTTGGCATCATGCGCTGCTGCGCGTGCTGGTCTGTCGGACTGACTGTCCATCACAACAGGAATCGCAGGAACGACATTGCTTGGACCTGCCGCCGTCTGGGCGTTGGCAACCACTCGCTGAACGTAACTGGTGCCGTCGGCGTCGGCTGCCTCGCCGCGCGTGAAATTACCGCTGTAGTAACAGCTGATCGCAGCACGCAATGCGGGTGTGCCCCGCCCCATTGCTACGGTCGCCCGCTGATAGCAGTCATTCAGGATTGCGCTGCCCGCGCGCAAGTTTTCGCACGGATCGAAAGCTGTTTCGTAGGTCAGTCCGTAGCGGGCGAGATTGGCTTTGTTGACCTGCCCAAGACCCATGCTGAAGTTGATGCCTTGCGCTTCGAGCGCCTTTGCCGTTGCCACGGCTTCAGCACGATCATGCGGCTGCCGAACAAGGTGGCCACTAACAACGCCGATTGCGTACGGGTTGAAGCCGGATTCAGTCCTCACGACCGCCTGAAGCGTCGTGGGGTGGACGTTCGGCGCGCATTGCTGGGCCAGGGAGTTGAAATCAAGCATGACTTCTCCCTTCGCCCACGTTATGTCGCCGGCTGTGCCCGAACGATATAATGGCTTGAGCCATTGTCGACCTCTCAGGTTCCAACAACTGGTCAGGTCGGCGCCAATGCTCGCAACATCGACGCTGACCGCTCCTACACCCTCACCTACCCTTCCTTGGCTGGCGGTACCTCGCAAAGATCTGGCTCGCGCGCCTCCTCACGATTTACAACGCCGTCTTTCAGTCCCAGCAAGACTGCCGCGTTGTGCGCGTGACCGCGCTTGCCCTTTAGCCTTCCCTGCAACACGCCGTTAACGATGTTGCGGGGGATTCCGTGTTTTACGGCCCAGCTCGAAATGGATATCCCGTTGCGATCGAAGTCTGCCCGGACATCCTGTAGGGTTTTCAGTGCCATGCGACGGCCCGTATACTGAGCGAATTAATCGTATGTGACCCAGTATGGGTCATTTTGTACCCGTTTGCAACTAAAACCCCATTTATGACCCATTCAATCGGATCCCGCCTGCTTGAAGAGCGGGAGCGCCTCGGGCTGTCGCAAGGCCAAATTTGCGACCTCACAGGCGTGAGCCGAAAAACCCAGTTTTCTTACGAGAAAAGCGTTCGACTACCTGATGCTGGCTACCTGTCCATCCTTGCCACCAACAATCTCGATGTGCTTTACATCGTTACGGGCAAAAGAGGCCCCCGATATGGGACAGTCAATGAAGAACTGCTACGCAACGTATTCACCGCTGTCGAAACGGCCCTTTCGAACGTTGATCATTCGGTTGCTGTTGAAAAAAAAGCGAAGCTTGTCGCACTGGTTTATCAAACTGCCTCCGAAACGGGTCAGGTCGATCCGCTCGTCGCGCAGAAAGCAATCGACCTCCTTTCCTAACTATTTCATTACGCGGTGGTTCGCGCATCGCACTGGAACGCTAGTGACACTATGGCGCAGAGGCAATGGCGAATTCAAGCCATCGAATTAGTATGCACAAGCGATATATTCAGTTGTCGTGAATATTTGTTGCGGTCGAGAGTCAGTGGATCGCGACAACAGATTCAGTCAAGCAGACCGTGGGCGGCCGCCTTTTCGACGGCATCTGTAATTCTCGTTGCGCCCGTTTTTCTGGTGATCCGCTGGTAGATCGTTTTATAGACTGTATGTTTGGACATTCCCAGTTGATCGGCGACATGGGATGCGCTTGCGCCATCGCGCAGCATCCGCAGGATCTGTGTCTCCTGTTCGCTGAGCTCGTACTTCGCCAGCGCATTCTGGCGCACCTGGGACACGCGCCAGTCCAGGAGTTCCGACGACATGGCGCGGAACAGCACCCGGTTGTCCCACAGCACGCCTTCGCCGGCGGGCGCCCGGACTGAATTGCTCACATGCAGCAGCCCGACCAGACCATGGCCATGGATGTGCGCCGGGACAACGATCCCGCTCGCAAAACCGTGCATGCGCGCCTCTGTCACCAGCCAGTGATCGACGCGATGCACATTCACGTGCGACATAAGCGCAGGTGCAACATTCGTTCTGGCGTACATCACGCAGGGATCGTTCATGTACCACAGCCTCGCGATGTACTGTTGCGTCCAGCCAGGCCTGCAACCAACGAGGTAACGGGTCTCTACGGGATCGCCCGTGGCGGGAGTAGCACCGTCAAAACGGATCCATTGGTAAATGAACTGCATTCCGCCCATACCAGCAATGATTGTCCGCACCTTGGACAGCAGCGCACCTTCCGTCGCGCACATTGAAAGCTCGCCGATTAATCTTACGGGGTCGCCAGTTTCGACCTGTCTCGGGCGATCACCCTCCGTCGCTGCGACGCACTTCTGCCGGATGCGGTCGTAACTCTCCTGCAAGCGGGTCTCATATGGATCAGCCGTCACAAAGTCCGACAGAACGTCCACGCTATCTATCGCGACAATCTGGCTGAACGACGCGCCGTCACTGCGGATCAACCTTCGTGTCAGGATGCAGTCCTGCGACAGACTCAGCTCCACGCACTCATTGAAAATGTGGTGTTCATCTTCATGCAGTGGCGCGGGTGTAGTCGGCTCGATCACTTTTTCCTGCATCGACGCACGCCTCTACATCGATGAACTCGTCGCGGAGAAGGCATCAGTAACGAACCGACCTTGAATCTCAGCTTCGGGGAATTGCGTGAGCCACGTGAACTGCTCCTTGCTGTCCACACCATGAACGAGGACGCTCAATTCCATCTCGTTACAGACGCCGACGATGCCTTTAACGAGTGCCCGGGAAACCGGCTCAGAAGGTACGCGCCCCACAAACTCTTCGTGGATGCAAAGGCCGTCAACATGCAGCCTCGCCAAATTGGGAAATGCCGAGTCGGCCGTAAGCGCAGCAAGAATCTGCACGCCTGTGGAACGTATCGTCTCCAGCTTGTCCAGAACATGTGCTGCGGTTTGATCCAGGCGGTTCTGGACAACCAGCCGCAGGGACGACGGCTCCATCGCGTGCTCACGCAAACATTCGGATACGCAGCCGGCAAGGTCACCGTCAACGAGCTGCGCATACGGCACATTCAAGGTAACGTGCTGAACAATCTGCCCAGCGGCACGCCACTGTTGCAACTGGCGGCACGCCTCGGTCAACTGGAACTCGCCGAGTTGGACGCCGAAGCCGGACGACTCGACCATTGAGAAAAGCTCGCGTCCCTCCACGGGGGCCGCGCCGTCGCGATTCCACTGCACCAATGCAAGAAGACCGCGTGCCGTTCCGTCGACGGTATAGCAGTCTCGGTAGTCCAGCGCGAATTCCTTCCTGAGAAATCCATACTGCAGCGCCTGATAGAACTCCAGTCCGCGCTCAGCGCGTTCGGACAGTTCTGGCGTATATAGATGGCACGCGCTGATATCCTTGCCTTTACCAACTGCTTTGGCCGCATACATCGCGAGGTCAGCACGTGTAAGAAGATCGAATGCGTTGTCTCCGTGCTGCACGTGCTCGACCACTCCAATGCTTGCCCGCATCCGATAGCTATTCGCGCGCAGCACATAGGCGAGCTCAAAGTCTTCTATGACGCGGTTTGCCAGCTCCTGCGCTGTGAAGCGAGCAAAGTCACCGCTAACGACGATCACGAATTCGTCGCCGCTAACCCGAATGACCTGCTGCTCATCTCCGGCGACGCGCTGCAGGCGTTTCGCCACCTGCTTGAGCAGTTGATCCCCGTCCCTGTGTCCGAGGGAGTCATTGATTCGCTTGAAGTTGTCGAGATCGATAAAGAGAAGCGCGAGGCGACCAACGCATTTCGGGGTCGCCATCAGATGGTCGAGGCGATCCATCAGGTAGTTCCGGTTCCTCAAGCCGGTCAACGTATCGGTATTCGCCAACTCGGCCAGGCGATCGCGAGCCTGTCGTTCTTCTGTGATGTCGATGCCCGAACAGATCAGAAACGTCTCGTCGGGACGATCTCCCGTTCTGGCGAACTTGTTGCGGAACTGGAACAGTCGCGGACCCCTGATCGTTTTTACTGTCCGTTCCACCTCGTACGCCTCGCCGCGCAGGAAAAAACTTTCTATGTTCTGACGGGACTCACTTCCGTCCTCGTGGGACATGAACAGGTCCCACGCATTTTTCCCGATTACGTCAGCTTCCCTGAGGCCGGACAGTTCTTCGGCGAACCGGTTGAACCGTTGAATCGTGCCGTCGCGATTCAGGATCACAACCAGTGAATTTACTTCCGACAGGACCGTCTCTGCAAATGACAGCCCGCGCGCCAGATCACTCGCGACAGCTTCAGCACTGATGCTCGGAGAGGCCGTTCCGGCCCACCTCGTTCGATCGATTTTTCGTCCGACCAGGTGAAGACGAAACTTCTTTTCAAACAGCAGCGCGTCGACAGTCACGCTCGAGGTGACACCGGCAAGTGTGCGGATCTGTGTGGCCTGTTCGGATGACAGCTTTACAGTTGCGGCGACCGGCCCGGTAATCGGGCTCAGTTCGAGGGCATTGCTATCGTGAGATAACTGCCAGCGCGGACTCAGTGTTTCAAACGTTGCCCGGAACAGATCTATCGCTTCGTGTTCGTACATATCCATCCGAAGAACCATAAATCGTCTAACGAATCAAACAGGACGTTTTTACAAAACGTTACATGCTAGGCAATCATTTTTATGCGGCTCGCATGCGGAAAAAGATGATGTGTGCTTCATCGCCGTTGCGGGTATACGTCTCCGAACGAACCGAGGTGCAATGCTTTCCGAAGCTCTCCTACGGAATCACAAGCCTCGACGAAGTCAACGAAGGCGGTTTGCGTAATCGCCGCCCTCTTGCAAATCTTTTTCACTTCGCTGAGCTTCTTCGCGTTCAGCAAGTCCTCAATGACTTGCATTGCGGCCATATCGCTTGGAGTTGGCTTCGAGTCGTCTGGCATCAAGTGGTCAGCTCATGCGGGTAAGTGCGTGCGGACCGGCGCGGCAGTCCCACTCATTTCGTGCTTTCGAGTCCAGTCGTTCATCCAGAAAAGATTGAACCGTAGTGCCGCTCTCGATGGCAGTTCGGACACAAGGCAATTGCATTCGCAACGGTATCCGGTCCGCCTTGCGCAAGCGGCATCAGGTGAGCCCTGCAAGACTTGTTGTGCAAGCGCATAGGCGTCGGCGTAAGCCTCGGGAGAAACCGGCCTCGCCGCGCGCCGCTTTCGCTCTACGGTCTGTTTTTCTGATTCGGCCATTCCATTCTTCCGGGGCATCTATCGACCAGATGCACTTTAAAGTGGGGACGGGGGCGGATGATAGTCGGGTGCTTTTCACGATGAAGGGAGGGGCGGCGGTGTGGTGCATTTATCGGCCCAGGATGGACGTGCTCGATACCCGTCTACGGCTTACCGTTCTTTAAATTCCGGATTCTGAAGCCCCCCTGTCGGGCTTAGTTGGCAGGATGTTCGCATTCCGCCCAATGCTCACACCGGTTACCGAGAGTCAGCCCGCAATCTGTGCCGCTCGCCAATAGGTCTTCACGTCTTTACCCCACTCGAGCCCAGCGGCTTTGACCGCGGCCGGGAGAATTCTGCTCATCCGCTCGCGGTTTAGATTCGCGTCCACGTACCAGTCGTCCACCAGCGGCCGACTGTACCGCTGAGCCCACGCAGTCGGCTGATCCGGGAACAGATCGGCGCGCGTCTTGGCGGCGTATGCTCGCTTCGTGCCGTAGCAGCCCATCGCTTTCGCCATGGCTTCCCGACGGTCCGGGAAATCGGTCCACAGCCGGCGCAGAAGGTCGATATGGATGTCGATGTAGTTCCAATGCACGTACATTGCCCCTCGATACTCGAGTCCAGGCCCGATCGTCTTCATCGGTGCCTTAGGGATCAAAGGCTGAGGGCGTGTGATGCGATCTAGCTCTGCAGTCAGAGCCTCGCGACGACCTTCGAGTGTCGCGATCCACTGGCGCGATGCCTGAATAGCCGACTCGATCTGCTCCAGCTCCTGCATCGGAAACCTGGGCTGTACGTTTGGGGTAGATTGCGGTTGCATTACTTCCTCCAGAGACGATGCGTACGATGGCCTACGGTGATGGTATGGCCGTCCGTGCTTTTGACCGTGTAGGCATCGAACCATTCGGCAAGCCGTGACACCGGGCGACGGCCCAGGTCGCGCTCCATGCTTTCGGATACTGTCCTTGTTGAGGTAGACGACGACGGCGCCGTGCCCGTCGTGCTCTTCCCGCCCGTACAGGTCGAGCAGCTGATCGACCATCGGCGGGATGCAGCATTGCTGCGCTCGAATTTCGGCATGCCTGGTGTTCATGGCAGCGCCTCCAATCCTGCGAACAACTCGTCGAGCTTCGCGCGACGTTCCTGTTCCGCTCCGTGGCCGGGAATGCGCCAATCAGGCATGTAGCAACTCAGGCCGAGCAGGTCGTTGTTGTCGCGCAGCTTCTGTTCGAAGACAGTCGTGTACAGGCTGTCCGCCGGTGCGACTGCACCTGTGAAGTCGCGCACGACCCGAATGCTCTTGCCGCTGGTAGGTTCGACGTAGTCCTCGAGTTCTGCTTCGTTGGCGTACAGCTCCAGCCCGTTGCGGATCGCCCAGAACGGATCAATCTGGGGCTCCAGCGGATAGAAACCGTTCTGGAAGAACGGGCCATCATGCTTGTTCTCGCTCCAGACTTCGGTGCGCCATCCATCGCCGACCTTGCCGAAGAGCAGCGCGTCGACAACTTGTGGCTCAAACGCTAGCAGCAGGAAGATCCGGTTGAAGAAGGCATCGCGCACGATGCGTTTCCGACTGCAAATTTCGTTGAGTCGCGCCGTCAGCTCCGACGGCAACGCCAGGCTGACGAGCTTGCGATCGAGCCGGTCAAGGCGGTCGAAAACGTAGTCGTAGCTCGCCTGCGAGTTCGGGATGGAGACTTCGTTGTCGAGCCAGTCCAGCTCGACTTCGAGGACCTTGGCCAGGTAGGCATCGCGCCGAAGGCATGCTGTCTCTATCTTTGCATCGAGCCTGACGATGCTGGGCCGCCAAATCTTGACGGAGATCTTGGGGACCGTCTTGAGGGTCTTGAGGGTCTTGGTTGCCATGCTGCGCTCCTGTGTTCTGCAACGGTAGACACAGTTTAGGCAAACTGCTGCGCAATTCGGATAAAGAGTTTTCTTTGTAAAAAATGACCGCACCTGTTGTTGTTGCGCTCACCACCGAAGTGAAGCCAGCGGTTCGCGGCACCAGCGTTCACGTTGGCATCCCTACATGCGGCAGCCACGGCCGCCGAGCTGGTCGCGAAAGGTGGTCTTGCACCTGCTAGGAACGACTCGCCGGCAACCGGCCGTGGCCCCCGGACCATCCCCTTTTACATTTTTCCGAGATAAGCGCTACACTAGACACTGTATATCCATACAGTATTCAAGCCCCATGAGCGCCCTGCCGCGTCACCCCGAAGACATCCACCCCGCCTTATGGCGCGCTTCGCAGCTAGCCGCCGGCTTCGATCGGGTGGTGTCGTGCGGCCACGCCGCGCTAACCGCCGAGCTGCCGGGCGACGGCTGGCCTGCGGGCGCGCTCACCGAACTGCTCGCACCGCAGCCTGGCTGCGGTGAACTGCGTCTGCTGCAGCCCGCACTGGCGACCGTCGGATCCCGCCCCTTGCTCCTGCTGCAGCCGCCGCATCGGCTCCAACCCGCCGGACTGGCGTGGCTGGGCATTCCCGCAGCACAGGTTTGCGTGCTGCGCGCACCACGCACGGCCGATGCGCTGTGGGCCGCCGAGCAGATCCTGCGTGCCGGCACCTGCGGCGCCCTGCTCTTCTGGCAGGCCGAAGTGCGGCAGGAGGCGCTCCGGCGCCTGCATCTTGCCGCGCAGACCTCGGACACGCTGCTGTTCCTGTTTCGCCCGCTCGCGGCCGCCCAGGCGACGTCGCCGGCACCGCTGCGGCTTGCGCTGCGAGCCGCCAGGGGCGGTATTAAAGTGACGTTCGTCAAACGCCGCGGACCGCAGCGCGACGAACCCGTTTTCGTTCCTCTCGTACCTTCACCTGCCCTGTTGAGCCGATATGCAACTCTGGATCGGCGTACATCTGCCGCACCTCGCCCTCGAGTCGTTTCTCCCGCGCTGGTCGACGCCACGCCATGAGGCCGGGTTTGTCGTGCTGGAGAAGGATCGCGTTGTCGCGCTCGACCGCGCGGCGCACTCGGCCGGGATCGTGCCCGGCATGCGCCGCGGTGGCGTGTTGACGCTCGTTCCCGACGCGGTCATCCGGGAACGTGATCTCACCCGTGAAGCGGAGCTTGTTCGTGGCGTGGCGTTCGCCCTGCTGCAGTTCACCCCCCACGTGGTGCTGGCGGAGGAAGCGGTCGTGCTGGCCGACGTCTCGGCAAGCCTGCGCCTCTTCGGCGGCATCCGGCCACTGCGCCGGCGGGCGGGTGAAACGGTGACCGCGTTCGGCGTGACCGCGACACTTGCCGTTGCGCCGACGGGGCAGGCCGCGTGGCTCTTCGCCCGGTCATCGGCTGGCATCGCGCTCACGTTGCGCTCCGTCGACCGTACGCTGCGTCGCGTGCCGTTACCTGCCCTGCCGCCTGCGCGCCCCTACGCCGAATGGTTCGACGGACTGGGATGCGAAACGGTCGACGACATCCGGCGACTCCCCCGTGCCGGCCTCAAGAAGCGCTGCGGCACGGCCCTGCTGGATGCGCTCGATCGCGCGACGGGCGCGGCGCCCGAAGTGTACGAATGGCTGGAGTTGCCCCCCACCTTCAGCGCGCGGCTCGAGCTGCCCGACCGGATCGAGCATGCGGAAGCCGTGCTGTTCGCGGCGCGGCGGCTGATCCTGCAGATGACCGGCTGGCTGTCGGCGCGACAGCTGGCGATCGCGCGGTTTGTACTTGAGCTCGAGCATGAACGCGGCCGCGCGGCGGTGCCGCCGACGGCAATCGAAATCGCGCTTGGCGAACCGACGTCACGCGAGGACCACCTCGTGCGTCTTCTGAAAGAACGGCTGGGCCGCGTCGAGCTGGCCGCGCCGGTCATCGCCGTTCGCCTCGACGCGAAGGACGTGCGCGAAGCGGACGCACCCAGCGAATCACTGTTTCCTGAGCCTGGCGGTTCGCCACAGGATCATGCGCGCCTCATGGAACTGCTCGTCGCCCGGCTCGGCGCGCAGAACGTGCTCAAGGCGGCTCCGGTTGCCGACCACCGCCCGGAAGTCGCCGCACGCTGGCTTCCCATCGGCGAGACCGTCAGGCCCATGTTGCCGCCGCCAGATCTTCCGCGACCCACCTGGCTTCTGGACAACCCGGTGCCGCTCATCATGCGCGGCCACCGCCCGTTCTACGGCACGCCGCTGCGCATGGTCTCGCCGGGCGAACGCATCGAGGTCGGCTGGCAGGATGGGCACCCGGTGACGCGAGACTATTTTGTCGCGGAGTCCGAAGACGCGGTGCACTACTGGGTCTTCCGGGAGCGCGTAAGCGCCGTCGAGGAACGCGAGCCGCGCTGGTTCCTGCATGGCCTGTTCGGGTGATCGCCCATGGCGCCGACCTACGGCGCACTGCCCGACTATGCGGAGCTGCAGTGCGCGTCCAACTTTTCCTTTCTGCACGGCGCATCGCACGCCGAGGATCTCGCCGCTCGCGCCGCACAGCTCGGCTATGCCGCGCTGGCCGTGACGGACGAATGCTCGCTTGCCGGCGTCGTGCGCGCGCACGTCGAGGCGAAGAAGGCCGGGCTGCCCTTCATCGTCGGGT
This sequence comes from Paraburkholderia sp. RL17-347-BIC-D, assembly GCF_046027915.1. NCBI lineage: Bacteria > Pseudomonadati > Pseudomonadota > Betaproteobacteria > Burkholderiales > Burkholderiaceae > Paraburkholderia > Paraburkholderia sp. RL17-347-BIC-D. The sequence continues at coordinate 19,167 of NZ_JARESS010000073.1, read as the reverse complement.
CGCACTTCCACCTGACCAACGCCGACGGCTCGCCGGCCCTGTCATTCACCGCACTGGCGATGACGCGCGAAGGCTATGGCAACCTCTCCGAGCTGATCACGCTCGGCCGCATGCGCGCCCACAAGGGCAGTTACCGGCTCGCGCCGCTGGATCTCGCGCACCCGGAGAAGCCTTTCGGACACCTGCGGGGACTGCCGGACTGCGTCGCGATCCTGTCACCGGACTACCCCGCCGATGAAGACAGACTGGATACGCAGGTCGAGTGGTTCGTCCAGACCTTCGGCGATCGCGCATGGGTCGCACTGACATTGCACGCGCGTGCAATGGACGATATTCACCGCGGCACCGTCGAACACGTCGCTGCGCGTCACGGCGTTCCCGTCGTCGCGACCGGCGCGCCCGTCATGCACGTGCGTTCGCGCAAACCGCTGCAGGACGTGCTGACGGCGATCCGGGTCGGCAGACCGGTCGCCGGATGCGGCTATGATCTCGCGCCCAACGCTGAGCAGCACCTGCGATCGCGTCTGCGGCTCGCCAACCTGTATTCGCAGCGCACGCTCGAGGAGACGCTGCGAATCGCTCGCCTGTGCACGTTTTCACTCGACGAGCTGCGCTATGAGTATCCGGACGAACTGGTGCCGGCCGGCCATACGCCGACAAGCTACCTGAGACAGGAGACCTACATCGGCGCACATCGCCGCTGGCCAGCGGGCATCCCGCATCAGGTACAGCAGCAGATCGAACACGAGCTCGCGCTGATCGGGGATCTGCGCTACGAGCGGTACTTTCTGACGGTCTACGACATCGTCCGGTTCGCGCGCAGCGAAGGCATCCTCTGCCAGGGGCGCGGCTCGGCGGCCAACTCGGCCGTGTGCTTTGCTCTTGGCGTGACCGAGGTGGATCCTGCGCGCTCGTCGATGCTGTTCGAGCGGTTCATCTCGAAAGAGCGAGGTGAGCCGCCTGACATCGACGTCGACTTCGAGCATCAGCGCCGCGAGGAAGTCGTGCAGTACATCTATCGCAAGTACGGGCGCGATCGCGCAGCACTGACTGCCGCCGTGACGACGTACCGCCCACGCAGCGCGCTGCGCGAATCGGGCAAGGCACTCGGCGTGGATCCGGCAATCGTTGATCGCGTGGCAAAGGCATATCAATGGTTCGATTCGAGTCGCGATCTGCTGAACCGCTTCGCCGAGGCCGGTCTCGACCCTGAAGCGCCGCTGATCGTGCAGTGGGCGAATTTCGCGGCGCTGCTGGTGGGCTTTCCACGACATCTGTCGCAGCATAGTGGTGGCTTCGTCATCAGCCGCGGCAAGCTGTCGAGGCTGGTGCCGATCGAGAACGCTGCGATGGCCGACCGCTCGATCATCCAGTGGGACAAGGACGATATCGAGGCACTTGGCCTGCTGAAGATCGACGTACTCGCACTCGGCATGCTGTCAGCCATCCGTCGCGCACTTGACATCATTTCAGAAAAACGCGGCGAGCCGTTCGAGCTGCAGGACATTCCGGCTGAAGATCCCGGCACCTACGGGATGATCTGCCGCGCCGATACCGTCGGCGTATTCCAGATCGAATCGCGCGCGCAGATGAGCATGCTGCCCCGCCTGCAGCCGCGCTGCTTTTACGATCTCGTGATCGAAGTGGCAATCGTGCGTCCGGGCCCGGTGCAGGGCGGCATGGTGCATCCCTACCTGCGTCGGCGACAGGGACTGGAGCCCGTCACCTATCCGAGCCCGCAGATGGAGCAGGCGCTCTCGCGCACGCTAGGCGTGCCGATCTTTCAGGAGCAGGTGATGCAGGTCGCGATGCTCGCGGCAGGATTCACTGCCGGCGAGGCTGACCAGTTGCGGCGCGCGATGGCCGCATGGCGTCGCAAGGGTGGACTCGACGCCTACTACGACCGCATCGTGAACGGGATGCTCGAGCGCGGTTACGACCGCGAGTTCGCCGAGGCCATCTTTGCGCAGATCCAGGGCTTCGGCGAGTACGGCTTTCCGGAGAGTCACGCGGCGAGCTTCGCGCTGCTGGTCTATGCGAGTGCATGGCTGAAGCACCATGAACCGGTCGCGTTCCTGGTGGCCATGCTCAACAGCCAGCCAATGGGTTTCTATTCGCCGTCGCAGCTCGTGCAGGATGCGAAGCGCCACGGCGTGAAGGTGCTGCCCGTCGACGTGACGCTCAGCAACTGGGACTCGGCAGTCGAGGGCAGATCGACTCGCGCGCCGGTCCGCCTCGGCATGTCGCTGGTACGTGGCCTGAAGGAGGAAGCCGCCGCGCGCATTGAGCTCGCGCGGGCTGTGCGACCCTTTGCCGATGTCTCCGATCTGGCACGACGCGCGCAACTCGATCGCAAGGATCTGCAGGCGCTCGCGGCAGCCGACGCATTGCGCTCACTTGCCGGCGACCGGCGTGCAGCTCTGTGGCATGCGGTGGCTGCGGTACCTGACCGGGATCTGCTGCGCGGCGCGACTGATGACGACGCGACGCCGGTCCTCGCGCCGATGACGGAAGGCCAGCAGATCGCCAGCGATTACCGGGCGCTCGGCCTGACGCTCGGCCGGCATCCGCTGGAACTGCTGCGCCCTCGCCTGCTCGCCCAGCGCCTGCTGCCGGCGTCGACGCTGGCCGGATTCCGGAACGGGCAGCTCGCGCGTGCCTGCGGCATCGTGACGGTCCGGCAGCGGCCGGGCACGGCCAAGGGTGTGATGTTCGTCACGCTGGAGGATGAGACCGGCCAGGTCAACGTCATCATCTGGCCGTCCCTACTGGAAAAGCAGCGACGCGAAGCGCTCGGCTCGTCACTGCTTGCCGTGTACGGCGTCTGGCAGCGTGAGGGCGAAGTGCGCCACCTCGTCGCGCACCGGCTGGTCGACGTGTCCCCGCTGCTCGGCTCGCTCGTCACGTCGACGCGAAACTTCCATTAGGAACCGGCGTACCATATTGGCGCACCTTCCTTCAAGGAGAGCCACCATGTGCTATTCAGCCCAGATCCAGGCGGACTACCGCAAGTACGTCAGGATGTTTGGCGCGCACATGAGCATCCGGGAGTTCGCACAGCTGTACTGGGAACGCGCCGAGGGCAGCAACATCAAGATTCCGAAGGCGATGGACGCCGCGTTCTCGGTTCCCGCGACGGACGACGAACGCCGGATCAGGGAAGCGATCGACCGGTTCAACGGCGAGCAGGCAACCAGGCTGGAGCAGGAACTGTTCAAGCAGCGCGCGCGGCTCGCCGACGCGGAACGCACACTTCAAGGCAAAACGACGAAAGCGGCCACCGAAAGCAAACGGATCGCAACCAGCAAGATCGAGTCGGCGCTGCGCGGGCTCGACGATCTCCGTCGCACCGAACTGAAAGACCGCGATTCGCGAATTTTCCCCGGTAACTATGCTCCGGTGATGATCATGGAAGACGGCAAGCGTGTCATCAAACCTATGCGATATCACTGTCGCCCGGCTGGCAAGCCTGCGTTCTACGACAAGAAATATCCCGGACTATACAATTCCAGGCTGGACAACCTTGAAGGCTTCTGGAAGGGAGTTTTTGGGTATTCGCACGGACTTATCGTCGCGAATGCGTTCTATGAAAACGTGAAACGACATCGCCTTGAAGGGCGCGAGCTCGCTGAAGGCGAACTGGAGGAAAACGTGGTCCTGGAGTTCAAGCCGCAGCCCGCTCAGGACATGCTCGTCGCCTGCCTGTGGTCGCACTGGCAGGCCCCTGGTGAGCCGGACCTTCTGTCGTTCGCTGCCATCACGGATGAGCCACCACCCGAGATTGCCGCTGCGGGCCATGATCGATGCATCATCCCCATCAAAACGGAGCATATTGACGCGTGGCTTTGCCCGGACCCCAACAACCTCGCGGCGCAGTACGCGATCCTCGACGACCGCCATCGCCCCTACTACGAACATCGAATGGCAGCTTGAGCTGGTCGGATCGCCAATCCTGCAGACGACCATGAGCACCATGAGCGTTGTAATATGCGCTTCTTCGTGGCCGAAAGCGCATTGGTACTTCAACGCGTGCGAAGAAGCATAGATCCCGCTGGGATCATCAAAATACCCATACACTGCATCGCGTTCGAATTCCGAGGTTTCTATGCACAAAATCGTTTGCTTGTTCAACCACAAAGGCGGCGTCAGCAAGACCACCACGGCATTTAACCTCGGCTGGATGTTGGCGAAAAAAGGCAAACGTGTATTGCTTGTGGATTTTGACCCTCAGTGCAATCTGACCGGGATGGTTATGGGGTTCAAGGGTGTCGATGATCTCGAAGGCATTTATGCTGCAAACCCACCGAACAATGTGAAGGATGGCTTGGCGCCAGCATTTGAAGCGCAGCCGCGCGCCATCCAGGCCTGCGAATGTATCGAGGTGCAGGGCAATGCTAATCTGTTCTTGCTGCCTGGCCACATTGCGATTTCTGAATACGAGACGACGCTCGGTGTCGCCCAGGAATTAAGTGGTTCGTTGCTGCCATTGCGAAATCTTCCGGGCGCTATTCGGTTCTTGCTCGATGCGACTGCCGAGAAGCTAAATGCCGATCTTGTCCTAGTAGATATGAGCCCAAGTCTAGGGCCGCTAAACCAAAATATCCTGACTACATCGGACTTTTTTGTTGTCCCGCTGCATCCCGACTATTTCTCATCAATGGCACTCAGTTCCCTTGCAAAGGCGCTCCCGCGGTGGCAAGCGTGGGCCAAGATGGCTCGGTCAATCGACGTTCTACTGAACGCTGACTACCCGTTCCCGGAACCACACGTGCAATTCGCAGGCGGCATCGTGCAGAAATACCGTCCTCGACTGGGAAAGGCTTCTAAAGCGTTCCAAAACTGGATCGACAAGTTGGAAGAAGGCGTCAAGAACACACTCGTGCCGGCTCTGGAGGGCGCAGGCATGCTCGATGCCACGGCCTTTAAGGAAAAGAGCGGTTTTCAGCCTTGGCAATGGCTACTCGAAGTTGCAGATTTCAACAGTCTCATTGCACGTTCCCAAGACCATCAGGTGCCGGTGTACGAATTGACGGCGGCCCAGCTCGATGGACAGAAGGGAGCCGTTTGGATCCAGACGAAGGCTGACATGGCGATCTTCGAGGCGAAATTCAGCGAGTGCGCTGACAAGCTGATCGCAATCGTCGCGTGAGCGTCTGAATGACCCCGCTGAATCACTTTGAGGCCGTTTGGGACCGATGTTCGCATTTATCGGCCATGCAAGCTTACCTTGCAGCGAATTCGGTTGGCGCACTGAGGCCAGACGAACTGCTGCGTTCTGAGTGGGTGGCTCGCGTAAGTGCCCTGGATCTTTACGTGCATGAATTGGTCGCCCAGAGGATGCTAGCAGTCTTCGACAGATTGCTGCCGAAGACTACGGCATACAACGCATTCATGTTGACATCGGAAACTGTCGATCGCATTCGGCAAGCGGGTACGCCAAGTGAGGGCAGCGCCGCATTTGATTTGGAGATCCGCCGGCAACTCGGATTCTTGAGCTACCAGTATCCAGACAAGATAGCCGATGGCATCCGGATGTGTTCTCCGGCTGAACTTTGGAATGACATCGCGTTGCACCAAGGGGCCACCCAGCAGAACAAAGCGACCCAAGCTAAGCAGATCAAGCGTCAATTGACGACGATAGTCGACCGGAGAAACAAGATCGCCCACGAGGGAGACTTGCAGCCCAAGGCGTTGCCAATCTCGCCTTGGCCCATTTCCCAAGGGGATCTAACCGTCGTTTCGGGCTTCATCGAAAAGCTCGTGAGGTCGATTGACGCGTGTGTCCATGCTTAGACATTAGGGGCGATCGTCGGCACATCGCTGCGTTGCAGTCACTCATGGCGGGAAAGTGAGAGACAGCTTCGGGTCGGGTGCAGACGATTGTCTGCTCACGGATTTCGAGCTACGCATCCCCATCGCGTGAGACAGCAACCGGCCATGAAGAGTCGGCCGCCGAGTCTCCTGCGCTGACGCCCGGATCACCGATTCTCTCTGCAAACGATCAGACAGCGCGCGTGCTGCCTTGAAGCAGTCCTATCAGGCGACGGAACTCGTCGTCATTTCTGTCGCTTTTCCAGCGGTTGACGAAGCGGCAAACCACCTGCAGATTACCTGCTTCGTAATGGCCGTCGCTATCGATCCGGTCCAGTGAACAGATCATCTCTGGATCATCCGCTGCATCTGGGTATTGCAATGGTAGTCCAGTGATTGCGCAAGCTTCTTCCTGAGCGAGGATCAGTTCCTTGACGTAGTCTGCGAAGATGGAATCGTTCGCGAATTTCACCTCTTTATTTTTTATCGTGCGCGTCACTTCCTGCCCATTCGAATTAGCACTCGTATGCGTGGCCGTGTACACCATCGTCAGCGCCGCACGACCCACCACGTCCTCTACCGAGGGCAGTCCTTTCCGGGAATTCTCGACCGCTTTTTTCCAGTTAGATTGCGAATGCCAAGGGGATAGATCGTCGCCATTGATAAGGGCATGTGCGTAGGCCACGTTCTCTGGCCTGAGGCGTACCGTCGTTCCCCGGTTCCACAGGAAATCCTGGGCGACAGGATGTATCGCGCTCCATAACAGACGCGCACTTTTTCGGTTCGTGTTTGACCAAGGCTCGACTGGCTTACGCATCACATAGATCATCGTTCCCTCCTGGCCAGGAGCGCGCGACTTCTCCAGTGTTGTCGAAGAAGGATCCGGTTTCGAGATCGTCCACCACAGTTCGTCTTTCTCGCGGTGCAGCCAGATGTCGCCATCAGAGTGGCTGAAGATATCGGGCAGGTTGTACCAACGACCGGCCGCATTCTTTGTAAGAGCTTTGCCCGTCACCGATTTCTTGGTCGCGACGGCTAGCGCCACGTAGCCGTCCCGATCCTCATTTACCCGAAGAGGCCACAGATCCGTATCCTCAATCATGGCTATCGCAGCCGCGTCCCGACATTCCGGCCAGAGATAATTTTTCGGACCAAAGTTGGCAAGTCGGATGTCCATCGGGAGAGTGCCCTCAACGTAAGCGACTTGTGTCGCGCATTCGCAAGTATAGATAGAACGCGCAGGTCGAAAGCGCTCTCTGTGGGTTAAGAAGGGTGTGCAGTGGCCAATCGTCGATGCTGACAAGGGAAGCTTGCCGCCGATTTAAATCAAGTGGCCGGTTGACGTTCGTTCGAGGTCATGTCCGCGCAATCACGTTGACGTCGGCAAAGACCACCAATCAGCGATGATATCCCTGACGAGTGACCGATGTACCTCGGAATCCGACTCCCGGACTGCGATCTGCAGACCGGCCGAGTTGCGTCGATCCGCGACATTCGAAACTCCCGCCTAGACGCCTAGCGTACGAAAAAGTCCGAATCTTGACGGCACCCCATATCGCACCATCATTATTGAAGGGAAACCGAACTCCAGTCTGCCGTTTGGATCGCTCGTGTCAAGCGATCTTCTTTTTACCCTCGGGTCGCGGCAGGAGCAACCTATTCAATATCAATACCGATCGCCCGCCAGTCATGCTCCGTACGACAAGGCCACCACGACGCGGGCCGCGGTGCCTCGCAACTTGCCTTCGATTTCGATCACCGACGAAGAAGAATGCTCTCCGGCAATGGAGAGTGCAACCTCGATTCCGTCAGAGACCGTAGTCAACTGGTAGCCCGGCGCGTCTGCTATTTCACTAAATAGCCAGGCATACGATCCGAGTGATGGAAGCATGTCTCGCAAGATGTTCAGGTTCAGCGATGCACCTTCAACCAATTTGAGCAGAGCTGAACTCCGAACACTACCAGCACCGGTTTCCTGAAGCGATATCCTGATCGACGTACCGATGATCGGCGCAATGCGCTGATGCCTTCTGGCATAGGCGTCCACGTTGCCAAACGTAACACCAGTCCGCTTTTGGTAGTCCACGTAATCCTGAAGGCTCCCCAGGAAGCGGGTTAGCGTGTGGATTTGATGAATTTTCCCATCTCGGCCAGCTCGTGCGCCCAGAAGATCGTGAGGCCGCCGGTTTGCGCCTGCTGCAGGTTATGCACCTTGAAAACCCCTGTCAGAACCGACGCAGGCACAACCTGGTTGGTGCCGAATTCCCGTGTCCAGATCCCGGCTTTGACCTGTGCATCGTTATTCACCCGCTTCACGCTGTTGGTCGAGCTGTTCGATACCTTGCACTCAACCGGCATCAACCGGCCGTCGAACAGGCGAACCGGGACATCGGCCTTGCGGCTTCCGACGAAGCATTCCGCGCAGAACTCGCCGGCGGCCGGGGCATCGGCCAGCGTGCGGATCTCGCGGGTTTTAACCTCGCGGAAGCCCAGCTCGTCGACGAGATAGCGTTTGACCGCCGCTTCCTGTTCGGACTTGCCCGTATGACGTCTTTTCGTCGACACACGCTGCACGGTAATGAGGGCAGCGGACGCCAGAATCGCGGCGTGCTTTTCAGCCTCGGTCGGCTGGCGGCCCGCGGTAACCCACGGAAATCGCTCAGGGTCGAGTGCCTGGACGATCGTCTGTAGCACTTTGACAGCCGCGTCAGCATTTTCCGCGATGCGCGTGGCATTCAGGCTCGATACGTCCGCGATGACCTTCAAGTCATCTTCGGAAATAGGCGGGCCGGCGAGGTAGCGCAGGGCCCCGTCGAGTTTTTCCCGGAAAAGATCCCCGATCTGCGCCGCCGTCAGCGACGCCGGATTTGCGATCCCGTAGTGATCGAACAGCCGCTGGAATTGCGCCTTGTTTTCATCGAAGACGGCTTTCCACTGTTCCAGCGGTTCATCAAGGCGTTCCTTGCGGAATCTGGTCTTTGCTTCGTTTACCCCTGCGACAAGTTCCTGGTCGGTCCAGCGTGGCGGTGCAATTGCGCTCATGTAAGGAATTGTTCTTTTGGAATGAGGATGCGTTCGACTTCTTTGGGTTCGAACTTCGTCAGGCCGCCGGCATAGGTCCGGCCGCTTTCAACACCGACATTCTGCCTCAACCACGCGGCGAGGTGATCCAGGGCGTCATGGCCCAGCGGCTGGCGGGGATACAGACCGTGCGCGATATTGATATGCCGCGCGCCGCACAGATTGCGGACAAAGGCCGGTGCCCGACGCGCCATGTACGTGCAGACGATTGGAGCCGGGTCTTTGAGTCCGACCGCCCACCAGGCGCGACGGTGCCGCGCGATATAGGACTGATCCGCGCCGTTTTGCTTGGCCCATTTGAGGAAGTGTTGCACGGCCTTCAGATGGTCCGCGTCAAGCTCATCGAGATCCGCCGGAAGATCGATAACGCGTTTCAGTCCTGCTCCGTCCGCGAGAACGTCTCCGGCGTCGAGCAGATCCCTCGCCTTGGTGACCGTGGCTTTCAGGACCGATTCCGGCAGTTCATTCACATGGCGACCGGCGATCCAGACGCTGTTGCCGCCCGTCACCTGGCCGCGATGAACCCGACACAGCTCGCCAAGCTCGACATAGCCGGATGGAACGGCCGCGCCCGGTCGGATGATCGTCGACCAGCGGTTCGACTTCGCCACCACGTCCCATGGGACGGCAGTGCCGGCGGACAGGCAGTTCAGGCTTTCAGGCGTCGTGACTTCGCGCACCTTGAGGGTATCGGGCCGTTGGCCAACCTTGAAACAGGTGATCGTCCCCGTGGTGGTCGCATCGGAAAACGGCATCGCTTTTGGATTGAGCATATGCAGCCCTACCCCGCCCAGTTTTCTGGATAGCAGCTGGCGGAGTGTCGCGCCGTAATTCACGTCCAGCCATTCGGATGACGTAATAAAAGCACCGACATCGCCATCCTTCGCCAGTTGCAGCGTGCGGACGAAGAAATGGATATGCAGGCCGGCCAGCTTGCTCGCCTTTACGCCGTATTCAGCAGCAGCAGCCGCGAACCAGTCCTTCCAGTCGTTGCCGATGTTGTGATGGCGCACATAAGGCGGATTGCCGATGAACAGCGTCGCGCCCTTCGCCGTCGCAGGCTTCGCCTTCCGGTAGTCGTCGACTATGATCGTCGTGCGCTTTTCGAGGCCGCGAACGGCGATATTGGCGCGCAGCATCAAAGCCGCCAGCGGGTCGAGTTCGATCCCGATGAGCTTGGCTTTCTTGAAGGCTTCCGCTGCGGCAAGAAGGAATCGTCCGCTCCCCGCCCCTGGATCGAGCACCTGTGCTGGCTTTGTCTCCGCCGCCGCCCAGCTCATCATCGAACGGATGATAATGGCCGGCGTGTAGGTCGCGCCGTCGGCGCGGCGGTCTTCGGGCGTGCGAATAGTGGCAAAGGCGTCGCCGAGCGGGTCGTTTCCGGCGAGAATGTCCTTTCGGATACCGGCAAGGAATGCCGCTTCAACGGTTCGCCGGGCAACCTTCTTTTTCAACGTTTTTTCGCCGGAAGAGAGCGCAGCCGAAGGCCCGACCAGTGCTGCGGCGACAGCAATCAGGTCGTTTTCCGTTTTTATACTGTTCATGACTGAAGGCGTCGCTTGTGGTTTTCCCACATCTCGGCGAAAAGGGCCTTCAGCGTCATTCCTCGACTGGTGGCTTCGAGCTTCACTTCATGCGCCAGCTCGGGAGTCATGCGGAATCCGACAATCTGCGTATTGTCGTCAGACTTGGCGTATCTGCGGACTGCTTTGGGTTTTTGGGTCGCGTCCATGGCCGGTAGGTTTTGTCGACTAGTCGACAGTATAGCTGAGCTTGTGGAATGCGAAGGCCGAGGCAGCGCGACTGTCTGCAACAGATGCCGCTCAATTTACCGCATGGGTTATGGCTGTAGGCCGCGTGAACGCCGGATGCCATGTAGCCTCGCTCGAAAAAGGTATCCGCTAACCGCTACGACTTTCCCCTCGGGATGCTCAGCCGGAATTCCGGTCGCGCGTGATCTTGGAACTCCATCCTCGACCGCGAGCGACGGAGGCTTTTCACGGGTCGATTCCTCTGCATCCAACGCACAATCGTATGGGGGTGCCGTCAAGATTCGGATTTTTTCGTACGTTAAGGACACGCAGTGGCGATTTGTCTGGATGAGAAGGCACAAGGGCCGGTGAAATGCAGATCGTCGCCTATTCTTAAGTGCTCCAGGCTAGGCCAGAGAAATGCGATGAGACCCAGCACGAAGTGGCTCTCCCTTATTGCCGTTGGAACATCGGTCACCTTGCTCGTGTCGCTAGCTTCAGCGCAGATCCAAATCATCGGACCACTTATCGCAGGAATTGCGGAGGAGGTCGGTAAGCAGACAGTCACATTTGTGATCGAGTTATGGAAACCGAATCCCCAAAAGACTGCTTACCCCGGCCCCTCGGTCGCTGGGCAGGGGCATCAGGCCGGCCCTCGCCCTAGTTCTAACAACCAGATATGGGAGTCACCCTCCTGCCCAGAGGGAACAACAGTGATCGGCGGAACCTGCACCATTACCAGTGGGTTCGGCTACAGCATTCAAAATTTCAGCCTTGAGCCAGGATTTAACGGTTTCTCGTGCAAATGGACTGGCCCAGTAACCAGCGCGACAGTCACAGCAACCTGCCTTCCTAAGCCTCCTACAGCTTCGAGCCACTAGGAACGTCGGATTGAGGTGTACCTCAACCCGACGTCAGATCAATGTTCAGAACGCGTCAGATTAGGGTCGCTTTCGTCATTCCATGACGTTGTTTCGTCGATCTTCTAGACGCCAGTCTGACGGATTTGCCACTAGCGTACGAAAAAATCCGAATCTTGACGGCACCTCGTATGCAACGGTCCTCGCGCTCGTGACCTTTCCCTTCGCGTGATCGGGATCTTTGGTGCAGACCATGGTGTCTCGGTTTGCACGGGTACGGCAAACGTCGCGCCAAACGCCTAGCTGTAGCGGCCCGATAACATAAATCGCCGGGACCGATTACATCGGCGGTTTCGGGACCACATTGGTTGAGAATATCGGCGCGCCTGGGACCACATTACATGAGAACGGGCCCACGTTATTTGATAACAGCCCGATAACATCCGTCAGGGACCACATTAGGCGAGAACGCTACAGCGGCACGCCGGGAGCACGCCGGGGGACGGCGGCTAGGATTCAAGGGGCGTCCCTTTTCGCCCTTGGATTCAACCGGTCGACGCAATACCCTAGGCTGCCTGAGCAGCGGAGGTATTGAAATGAAACAGAGACGGCGGATCTACTACACGGAAAGCCAGAAAGCGGTAATGTGGGAGCGCTGGCGCAAAGGCGAGTCGCTGCAACAGATTGCCCAGATGTTCGATCGAAACCATTCATCGGTGCAGGGTATGCGAGCGCTAACTGAAGGAAGACGGAATTCGCTGGATCGGACGCCATTACTAATCAAAAGACTTGCCAACGAATTCGGTCACGCGCCAGATGACGCGGAACCGAATTCGTTGGACTTTGGACTTGCCGGATTTGTGACGCAAATTTGTTGGACCAGGCGGAGGGTAGGGCCGGTTGCGAAAGGCTGCGCGCGGCCAACTACGTCGGTGCCCCGTACTTTCATGCGGACGTTCGAAGGTCGACTTCGCCCGATAAAGCGCGCACGCACATCTAATGACAGGCAAGCGGTGGACTATCGGCGAAAGCCACCCCAACATACCCCGGATTTTGCTTAAATAATGCCGCGTAACCAGTGAGTGCAAGGCCCCCCTCGACTCGGTTGCTACTTGTCCAACTAGTGGTGTCGGGTTGCCCAGCTGCGTGCAGGCAGATCTGTTCACGAGGCACCGCCGGATCAGACGAGAGAGGGATACTAGTGGACGTCCACGCCGAGCACTTGACACTGTCGGTAGCTTGCGCCCCGTTATTCGGATTGGATGACGCCTGCAACTCGACGCCTTCCGGGCCGACGGCGTCGCCCGCAAGATCGACACGGTACAACGGAATCTTGGGGAAGTTCGGGACGGTGCCGATATATGTGCATGAAGCACTGGTGATCGTAATCATCGCCTTGCTACCAGCAACAAGAGTCGCGCGGGCAGTGCCAACGTAGTCGCTACTGATTCCACTTTGATTTGTTGCAGAAGTACCAGGATCTGACTGTGCTGCAACAATAATCAATAACTCTTGACTTGTCTTTCCTGGAAGGAGCGAAGTTATTTTCTTGTTAAAGCTTCCATCAGCCGCCACTAGTTCCCCAGAGCCAACGAGAGAGTCATCCAGGTAAAAATATGCATAGAGCGGCTCGGAACTCGATGGATTGGCATTGATAGTTCCATAGATAGTCGTCCCGGTCGTCGGATCAATTGAATAAGTCCCGGCTGGCAATGCCTGGCTCGGATTCTTATCAGGAAGAATAGAGATTTTTCCGGAAAATTGGTGTTCTGATCCGCTCGGTGCTGCAGCGTAGAGCTTGGCCAAATCTCCGTCGGAATAGAAACTTGCAGGGGCATCAGTTGCAAATAGTCTAAAAGTAATTCCAGCAGAGCCATATGATGAAAATTTGGGCCAATTAAATTTTATGTTTTGTGATGTTCCGGGTAAATTTGGATCGTAAATCATGAATCCTTGATTTTGTTTCCATGAATAAACTAACACCGAGTGTCCATCCCCGATACTAGTTGGATATTTAGAAAAATCTAGACCCGTAAAAATGTCCAACATTTGCGGCAACTGTGTGAATACCATGTAGCTGACTAATTTCTGCGCCGTCCATGCATCATATCCGGACAATGGCACCATAGCATTATATGCATCTACAATTACGCTTCCATTTTCGTTCTGTGTTTTATCGAGCGTTGCATAAATTAGTTCGCGTGCGAGATCCATCTCCAGTGGGTTCGCGACCAAGGGGTTCACGATCAATGGGTATGTAGATCCAAAATAGTTCGTAAAGAGCGCTGGATTATTTTTTGCAAAATTCCATTTGGCAAAAGCGGTCAAGCCGTAGCACGCACCACCACCTGCTACCCCATTTGGTGTGGAAAAATTCTCTACAGCGAACCCGTCTACATTTGGACGGAACTTGGTGTCGATCGAGTCAATGGGGCCTGGAATTGGAAGAGTGCCAGATATAGAAGCTGTGCCAGACATGGCAGCAAAGAGTCCGTTGACATACCCAACGATGAAATCTGTAAAGTGGTGTGTACGGAAGGTGATCATGCCCGCAGTTCTATCAAACGAAATGACTCTAACCGCATCATATTGTTTGATGCTCTCGTTCCAATAGAGGACAACCGGTACTTCGTTCGGGCCGACCGTTGCTGTGTTATAGGGAACCCTTACCGTAACCGAAGCAGCGAATTCTGCAGTGGACGTGTGGGTGAGCCGGATGACCTTGGATACGACTTTGGCCCCGGTAGCAACAGCGGCGGGATTGAGCGGGCCAGGAAGTGTATCGCTGTACCCGATCGAAATAGTGTCCATGCCGCTCGTTCCAAGAGCGTTTGGGGGAATGTTTACGACCGTGCCATTCAGCGGGTTGCCCGGTGCGTCAACAACAATTGATGCACCCTTTGCGGCGTCGACGGTTTGCGTCAGCACCACTCCGGGCCCGTTTCCGACGCCGCTACTGCCTTCGCCTCCACTACTGACTCCGCCCCCGCACCCGGCTAGCGCAGCGAAGCAGATTGCCGCTACCCACGAATGCACGCCCATAGTGGTCTCGCTCCACGACCGACAAAGGTTCGGCGGCGCAGGTCATCAGCTTTAGGAGCTGTACGCGCAGCATCGGTTGCCCCAAGGTACGCGCGCTCCGTAAGCGTCCTGGGCCCCTCATGGACGGCCGCGAGAGATTTGGCACCCATGGAGCAGATGAGAAAAACAAAATTACCGCGGCGCGTTCGTTCGACTGGTTGACACAACGCGCCTTTCTCTAGTCTATCCAGCAGCGCGACCAGTCCAACGTTTTGGCGGACGTGGCGGGTAAATAGGCGGCTGAATACCTGTATGAAGTAGCGCCAACTGCCGCAGAACGCGCGCAAGGCATCGGGCACGGTGAAGCGGTTCGCGTCCTGTACGCTGGTCACTACGCTGGTGTGCAGGTTATCGACATCATGAAGAATGACGGGTGTAGCGACCGGGAAACGCTTCAGGATCGTCGAACGTCGTGAATATCACTACGTTTTGTCGCGGCACTGAAAGCGCCACTATCGGCTGCCTGCTGCACCTGAAACGGTTAACGGAGCGATTTATGTTATCGGGCCGCTACACCTAGCCCCCGGCGTCAGACTACTTGTCGTGTTATCTGATTCCTATAGACATGGTCCGGGGGCGGTAAAATCAGGGTGAATGAAAGCCTACTCAGCAGAAAGAAAAGAAGCGCTGGTGCGGCGCATGATGCCGCCGGAAAACGCGCTGGTGTCGGCGCTAGCCAGGGAAACGGGAATTACCGAACAGACGTTGTATACGTGGCGCCGACAGGCGAAAGGACATGGGTTGGTCGTGCCTGGCGATGGAAAGAGTCCTGAAGGATGGTCTTCGGAGGACAAGTTTGCAGTAGTGCTGGAGACCGCGCCGCTCAATGCAGCGGAGCTGGCCGAGTATTGCCGTCGAAAGGGTCTTTATCCAGAACAGATAGCCGCCTGGCGGGCCGCTTGCCGTTCGGCCAATGCGAATGCCACGGAGCAGGCACGCGCGCAGCGCCAGCAGTCGAAGGACGACAAAAAGCGTATCCAGCAGCTCGAGAAGGAATTGCAGCGCAAGGAGAAGGCGCTGGCGGAAGCGGCTGCGCTGCTGATTCTGAGAAAAAAAGTCCAGGCGATCTGGGGAGACAAAGAGGACGATTGATCAACGTCCCGGATCGCCTGTTATGTGTATCGTTGATACGCGAGGCGGCGCAGTCAGGCTGCCGGCTGGAGCAGGCCTGCAACGAGTTGGGCCTGAGCCTGCGCACGTTCCAGCGCTGGGTGGGTAGCGGCGACGCGGTGCTCGCCGATGGCCGCACGACGACCGGGCGGCCGCCACCGCGAAACAAACTGAGTGAGGCCGAACGGCAGCAGATTCTGGAGGTCGCAAACTGTGCGGAGTTTGCCAGCCTGCCACCCAGCCAGATCGTGCCGAGTCTGGCGGATCGCGGCGTGTATGTCGCGTCGGAATCGAGCTTTTACCGCGTGCTGCGCAGCGCTTCGCAGCAGCACCACCGGGGCCGTGCGCGCAAGCCCTCGGCCCGGGTGGTTACCAGTCATTGTGCGACGGCACCGAACCAGGTCTGGTCGTGGGACATCACGTGGATGCCGGCGGCGGTCAAGGGCCAGTACTACTACTGGTACATGATGCTGGACGTGTTCAGCCGCAAGATTGTTGCTCACGAAGTGCATGAAGCCGAATCGGCGGAACTGGCCGCGTTGCTGATGCGGCGTGCCAGTCTGGCCGAGGGCCTGGCAGGACGTCCTCTGGTGCTGCACTCGAGGTGGCTTCAGAATCCGGAATTTAAAGCACGGTAAGCCGTAGACGGGTATCGAGCACGTCCATCGTGGGGCGATAATTGCACCACACCGCCGCCCCTCCCTTCTTCGTGAAAAGCACACGCTCGGCAAAGGAACAAGCTTAGCGGCGACCTCAATCATCACCTCTGGGTGTATCGTTACGGGCACTCTTGTCGGCAAAACGGAGGACAAGTCGTGCCCAGAGTTCACTACGTCGCATACGGTTCCAACCTCCATCCGCTGAGGCTTATTGAGCGCGTTCCTTCCGCTCGAGAGCTGGGCGTCGTGGAATTGCTCGGCTGTCAGCTGACTTTTCACAAGCGTAGTAACGACGGCTCAGGAAAATGCCACCTTCATCTCCACTCGGAGCAAAAAGAGCATCACAAGGTATACGGCGTCTTATACGAGTTTGACTCTGATGAGAAGCAGCGTCTTGACGAATTAGAGGGTCGCGGCCAAGGGTACAGCGAACACCACAATCAATTCGTATTGCGTGAAGAAACCTATATGGCATATCTCTACAGCACCCAGTCCAGCCATGTCGATACCAGCGTTGCTCCTTATCACTGGTATAAGAAAATGGTTTTGGTCGGCGCACGGTTTCACGCCCTACCTGCGGAATATATTGATTATATCGAGTCAATCCCGTCGAAAGATGACCCGGACCCTAATCGGGTTAAAAATAGAGAAATGCTCATCCAACGAATGCATGAGTACAGCCACAAAACCAAAAGACAAACATGAAATAAATTGGGGATTATATGAACAAAATATCGCGAATGATTTTTTTTAGTGCAGGCATTTTCTTTGTACTCGCATCATCAAAAGCAGCAGAGATTAACGATATTTCATATAAGGGCACAAAATTTGGTGCATCTGAGAAAACATTTTCTCACCAGCACGAAAATGAAGGGTTTGTGTGCGCTGATGCGCCCAACGGAAACCCGGGGCGTTGGTGCCAAAGTGAAGTCGCGACCTATCTAAATTTAAAAACTCACACAACGGTTCAGTTTCTAGGCGATAAGCTGCTGCTCGTAAGTGTATTTTTTAACCCACCAGCTGACGTTGTTTTAAGCGCAACAATGGATGACACTATCGTGTCTAAAATTGGACATCGGTATGGCGCCCCGAACGAAACAGAATGGCCCAAGGAAGTTAATGGGGGAAAGTTATGGAAGAAAGTTTGGCATAGAAAAGATGGCTCTTCTATTGAATACCAGCATTACACCTCCACAAGCGGCCCTTTAAACCTTGATACGCGAAATATATTTATAATGTCGAAGGATGCAGACAAACTTGTGAGAGCCCAGAGCCCACAGAAATCAGATATGTAGCCCACGAACTACGCGGCCCCCGCGCCCGCCCATGCACAACTGCGCTGTCCGCACTGGAGTGTGGACAGCCCCGGCTCTCTGGCCGCTGTTCCGCAGTTGCGCACCGGCTCCCCACGATGTTCTCCCTACGGGCTTACCCCAAATTTCAACCGACGGATTGCCGTGCCGCCTGCTCCCGCTGCTAATCTCTGCGCAGTTTCTGACATCCACTGTCTCTACGACCCTTTGAAAACATGAATCGATCAATCATTTTCGTCACGCTGATGCTCGTCGGATGCGCTTCTCCTGCGGTTTTTCGCGATCCCAAGACGGGCCAAGTCGCTCAGTGCAACGCGACGACACCGGGGATATTCCCGATCATCGCTCAACACGAGATCGACGATTGCGCAGCGGCTTATGCGCGCATGGGTTGGCAAAAGCAATAAAAGCCCCCTGCATTGGATGTCGCCACTGGCTGCCGAACGATTTCCAGCGCGGGCCTTCGCGGGAGAAATCGTCAGGAAAGGAGACGCGTGAATTCGGCGAGCAATCCTGCCGCCACGACGCCTCCCGCTGCCTGTTCGAGCACTGAGCGCATGCTGTGCATCGTCTCCCGGATGATGGCGAACCGTGGTTTTGGCGACTTTGCCTGCGCCTCTACCGTCAGCATGTCAGCCTCGATTTCCCCGCGTAGCTCTGGCGATAGGTTGAGCGAGGCCAACTGCCCTCGCAGCTCGGTCATAAGTGCCGCGACCGCAGCCAGATCGGGCGGCGCCTGTACAAAGGTCTGTGTAGAGTCGGTGGTTGCCTGCTGGATTTGCGACTGCTGCATACCGTGAATGACCGTCTGGGTCTGCGCGTAATACGCGACCGATGCCGGCGTGGCTGGCGCGGGTGCACGGCTCTTTTCCTCCTCCGAAAACGTCATGTTCTCCCCTAACACCCCGCTGGCCTCCAGCTTCAGTGACCAGTCCAGAACCGTGTTACGCACCGTATCGACGATTGCTTGAACTGCTGCGCTGCCGATTGCGGTAGCTGGTTGCAGCCTTGGTGGCGACATCGCGTCCATCAAGTCCTTTTCGACCTCCGGAACAAACGTCACCATGAATTCGCCTGGTTTGGACGTGTTGTCGTTGAGCATGTTTTCGAGTTTCGCAATCGAGTCGGGTATCTGCCTCTTTGACAAGCGGTCAGCCCATTTCGGATCGCCAAATCTCAGCGGTTGCCATCCGTGGTAAGGGTTAAAGACCTTGACCGAACCGGCAAGAATTCGATAGTCAGGTATGTCCATGCCATCTTTGTAGCCGTTCATTTCGGCACTGACCCATTTCTCGAAGTCAGAGACGCCGAGTTTTCGAGCGACGACAAAGGCCATCCGCAGCAGATTGGCTACGCTGCTACCGGTATTTAACGCTTCCTGTTGCAACTCCAGAACAAGTGACGCCATCACGCTCCCCCGTTATTCCGTTGCGCCATTCTCGCATGCGATAAAGCAGCGCCAGTTGGTTCTGCGGATGGCAGTTAAGTTGACGTTGCTCCG
>NZ_JARESS010000072.1:0-29657 GCF_046027915.1 Paraburkholderia sp. RL17-347-BIC-D | reverse complement strand
CCCCGGCCCCCCCCCCCCCCCCCCCCCCCGCGCCGGCGGGGGGGGGCCCCCCCCCCCCCCCCCCCCCCCCCCGCGGCCGCACGCGGATCGCCGAAGCCTGCACCTGTTTGCTGCTGGGCATGTACCTGACGATGCTGCCGGTGGCGCAAGCGGCCGGCCAGAACGCCGCCGCGGGCGTGCCGGGCCTGCCGGACGTGCCGCTCACGTTGGCGTCGAATGGTTCGGTGCGTCTGACCATCGCCGCGAGCGGCATGGGCGCGGGCGCTTCGTCAGGCGGCGCGCAGCAAGGCAGCCGCGGACCGAATTGCAGCGGCCCGGTCGCAGAACATAGCTCGGTGACGATCCCGGTCGGCAAATCCGCGATGGTCGATGTGCGCGAACCGGTGAAGAGCCGGACCGTCGGCAATCCGTCGGTCGTGCAGGCCATGCTCGTTTCCCCGCAAACACTTTATCTGCTCGGGTCCGACGTCGGCACCACCAACATGATCGTGCAAGGCCGCAGCGGCTCCTGCACGATCATCGACGTGAGCGTCGGCGCGGACCCGGGCGGGCTGCAACAAACTCTCGCCGCGCTGATGCCCGAGGAAACCGGCATTCAGGTGAAGGCCGCCGCCGATACGCTGGTGCTGACCGGCACGGTCACCGATGCGGTCAAGGCCGAACGCGTGCTCGAACTGGCGCGCGCCTTCGTGTCCCGTCCCACCACCGCCTTGCAAGGCGCCGCGCCGATGGGCAACGGCCCCTTGCCGGTCGGCGCCGCGCCGCGCGCGATGGGCATGCCGGCGCCGTCGCTCGGCAGCGCGGGCGGCGAACGCATCATCAACATGATGCATGTGGCCGCGCCGCAGCAGGTCATGCTCGAAGTGAAGGTCGCCGAAGTCTCGAAGACGCTGATCGACCAGCTCGGTATGGCGGCCAACATCAACGGCGGCATCGGCAGCTGGAGCTTCGGCTTGCTGGCCAATTACCTGTCGGGCGGACTCAGCGCGCTGACCGCATCGAAAGCGAACAACTCGCCGCTCAAGATGGCCATCGACGCGCAGAAAACCGATCAGCTCGTGAAGATCCTCGCCGAGCCGAACCTGATCGCGATCAGCGGCCAGGAAGCGAGTTTCCTCGCGGGCGGCAAAGTCTATATTCCGGTGCCGCAAAGCAACGGCGCGGGCGGCACGACCATCGTGCTGCAGGAAGAACAGTACGGCGTCGGCCTGACCTTCACGCCGACCGTGCTCGAAGGCGGCCGCATCAACCTGAAGGTGGCGCCGGAAGTGTCCGAACTGTCGTCCACCGGCGTGGTGGTCAGTGCCGGCAACTCGAACACGACCTCGATCCTGCCGCTGATCACGACGCGGCGCGCCTCCACCACGCTGCAGGTGTTCGACGGCCAGAGCTTCGCGATCGGCGGCCTGCTGAAGAGCAACGTGACCGGCACGATCAAGGGCTTGCCCGGCGCCGCGGAATTGCCCGTGCTCGGCGCGCTGTTCCGCAGCACCAGCTACGAGCAGGACAAGACCGAACTGGTGTTCGTCGTGACGCCGCGTCTCGCCAAACCGCTGCCGGAGCACTATCCGCTGCCGACCGACCACTTCGGCGACGCCAGCGAAGCGAACGTGTACCTGACCGGCCACATGGAAGGCGAGAAGCGCGCCGCGCCGGCTGCGGGGGCTTCGGCACCTGCAGCGGCACCGGCGCCGGCACCCGTGCCGGTTCCCGCACCCGCACCGAGCGCGGCTGCGTCCGTGGCTGTGATCCCGGCCGCGCCGGAAACCAGCGACTCACACGCCTCGCAGTAACGCGCGGCCTACCGGAGATCGACATGACAAACACCAAGACACTGATCCGCACGGCGCTGTGCGCCGGCTTGAGCGCCGCGCTCGCCGGCTGCCTGAGCTCGACGCCGCACTGGGACGCGACGTTCGGCGACTCGGTCAACCAGATCAAGGAAATGCAGACGCTCAATCCCAATGCCTCGGCCAATAACGATCCGGTTGCGGGTATCGACGGCACGGCGGCCGCCGCGGCGCAGAAGAGCTACGCCAAATCGTTCACCGCGCCGCCCCCGCCGACCAATGCCTTTACGATCGGCGTCGGCTCATCGAACGGGTATTGAAGCGACACAACCAGGCGGCTCGGTTTAGCGCCAGCGGAGACTTACCATGATCGACACCCTTCTGATTTCGTCCAGCGCCGAGCGCGCGCCGCAGATCGCGGCGCGTCTCGAGGCAAGCGGCATCGCGTTTCGTCTGCGTACGCTGCACGGTACCGCGAAGCAGTTGCGCGTGCACGCCGCGGCGATCAAGAGCGCCGATCTGCTGATCGTCGACGACGCCGACCTGACGCCGCGTGATCTGAGCGGCGTCGAGGAGGTGCTGTCCCACCTCCCGCACCTGCATTGCATGCTGGTGACCCCGGCGCCGTCGACCACGCTGCTCATGGCGGCGATGCGCGTCGGCGTGCGGCACGTGCTGTCGTGGCCGCTCGACGACCGCGAGATCGCCGACGCGCTCGCCCACGTCTCGGCGAAGAAACACGCCGGCGTGCGCCGCGACGGCCGCGTGGTGTCGTTCACGTCCTGCAAGGGCGGCAGCGGCACCACCCTGATCGCCGTGAATCTCGCTTACGCGCTGGCCGCCTTGCGCGACAAGCGCGTGCTGTTGATCGACCTGAACCAGCAATTCGCCGACGCGAGCCTGCTGGTCGCCGACAAAGCGCCGCCTGCCACGCTCGCGGACCTGTGCTCGCAGATCGACCGGCTCGACGCCGCTTTCTTTGAATCTTGCGTGATGCACGTGCACGCGAATCTCGACGTGCTGGCCGGCGCGGGCGATCCGGTCAAATCGGGCGAATTGCGCGCCGCGCATCTCGAACGGATTCTTACGCTGGTGCGCGAGCAATACGACGCGGTGCTGATCGACGTCGGCCAGAACATCAATCCGCTCGCGATCCACGCGCTCGATCACAGCGACTCGATCTGCATGGTGGTGCGGCAGAACATTCTGTACCTGCATGCGGGCCGCCGCATGCTCGACATTTTCAAGGAGCTCGGCTATCCGGCGAGCAAGGTGAAAGTGATCGTCAACCAGTACGACAAGAATGCGCGCATCAACCTTGCGACGCTCGAAGAAACGTTCGGCGCGAAAGTCGCGCATCACTTGCCGCGCGATGAGAAGCAGGCCACCGAGGCGTTGAACCACGGCGTGCCGCTCGTCACCGGCGCGAAGGGCGGCGCGCTCGCCCAGGGCATCTCGCAACTGGCCGCGTTGCTGTGGCCGTTGCCGGTTGCGGAGCGCAAGAGCGTGCTCGGGCGTCTGTTCGCCAGCCGGCCGAATTCGCCGCCGCAGTTGAAGCCCGGACACTGAGCCGCCTGAATCCGATCAAGCCCGGTTGCCATCGAAAAGAATGCGGAGAGCACCATGTCATTGCGCGAACAGTTGATGATCCAAAGCGGCACGATGTCGTTCGACAGCGCCAGTCCCGCGACGGCGGCAGCCGGCGCGGCCGCCGACAGTCTCGCGGCGCGGCGCGCGTATCAGCAGCTCAAGATGAACATTCATCAGGCGATTATCGACCGGGTGGAGCTCGACAAGCTGCAACGCTTGTCGCCCGAGCAGATCAAGCGCGAACTGGCGCAACTGGTGGAGCGGATCGTCGATGAAGACAAGATCCCGATGAACGAACTCGAGCGCCGCCGTCTTGCCCAGGACGTGCACGACGAAATGGTCGGCCTCGGCCCGCTCGAACCGCTGCTCAACGACCCGACCATCTCCGACATTCTGGTGAATACGTCGCAGCACGTGTATGTGGAACGGCGCGGCCGCCTCGAACACACTGACGTGACCTTCTACGACGACGCGCATCTGATGAAGATCATCGAGCGCATCGTTTCGCGCGTGGGCCGCCGGATCGACGAATCCACGCCGATGGTCGACGCGCGCCTGCCTGACGGCTCGCGTGTCAACGCGATCATTCCGCCGTCCGCGATCGACGGCCCGCTGGTGTCGATTCGCCGCTTCGCGGTGAATCCGCTCACGGTCACCGACATGGTGAACAACCAGAGCTTCACGCCCGCGATGGCGCAACTGCTCGAAGCGCTGATCAAGTCGAAGCTGAACGTGCTGATTTCCGGCGGCACGGGCAGCGGCAAAACCACGCTGCTCAATCTGCTCTCCGGCTTCATTCCCGAGGACGAGCGGGTCGTGACGATCGAAGACGCGGCCGAATTGCAGATGCGCCAGCAGCACGTGCTGCGGCTCGAAACACGGCCGCCGAATATCGAAGGCAAGGGCGAAATCTCGCAGCGCTCGCTGGTGCGCAACGCGCTGCGGATGCGCCCCGACCGTATCGTGCTCGGCGAAGTGCGCGGCGCCGAAGCGCTCGACATGCTGCACGCCATGAACACCGGCCACGAAGGCTCGATGGCGACGCTGCACGCGAACACGCCGCGTGACGCGCTCACGCGTCTCGAGAACATGGTCGGCATGGCGGGTCTGCCGATGCCGATCAAGGCGATCCGTCAGCAGATCGCTTCGGCGATCACGGTGGTGGTACAGGCCTCGCGTCTGACCGACGGGCGCCGCAAGCTGATGAGCATTCAGGAAATCACCGGCATGGAAGGCGACATCATCAACATGCAGGAGATCTTCACGTTCAAGCGCACCGGCGTCGACGAAAACGGCATGATCAAAGGCTATTTTTGCGCGAGCGGCGTGCGGCCGAAATTCTGCGAGCGGCTGGCGGGCTTCGGCATCGTGCTGCCGGACCAGATGTTCGATCCGGCACGGCGTTTCGAAGTATGAACGCGCAACGGGTTTGAGGAGAGGGACATGAACACGTCGTTTATCGGCTTTGCGGTGCTCGCGTTTCTCGCGGTCGTGCTGGCCATCGAGGCCGTCTATCTGTTCTGGAGCAGCCATCACGGCAAGGACGTCAAACGCATGGACGAGCGCATTCGCGCGCTTTCCGCGGGTGGCAACGTGAGCAGCCAACAGCTCTCGATCCTCAAGCAGCGCATGCTGAGCGAGTCGCCGTTCGTCACGAACCTGCTACTGCGCATGCCGCGTGTGCATGCGCTCGACCGGCAGTTGCAGCAGTCCGGGCTGAAGTGGTCGGTGGCGCGCTTCATCACTTACACGTTGCTGTGCGGACTCGCGGGCGCTTTTGCCGGCTTCGTGTTGCACGTGCCAGCGCCGGTCATGAGCGTGCTCGCCGTCGTGGCCTGCCTGCTGCCGGCCACGATTCTGCGCCGCAACCGCACCAAACGCGTGCTGCAACTCGAGCGCCAGTTGCCCGATGCGGCCGATTTGATCGCTCGCGCACTGCGCGCCGGGCATTCCTTTCCCGCCGCGCTCGGCATGGTCGGCGAGGAGTTGCCCGAACCGCTCGGCGGCGAATTCGCGCTGGTGTTCGACGAGATCAACTACGGCGTTTCGATGAACGACGCGCTCCTGAACATGGTGAGCCGCGTGCCGGTCGAGGACCTGCGCTACTTCGTGATCGCCGTGCTGATCCAGCGTGAGGCGGGTGGCAATCTGGCGGAGATTCTGGGTTCCATCGCCGGCATCATTCGCGAGCGGCTCAAGCTGCTCGGCAAGGTGCGCGTGTTGTCGGCGGAAGGACGCCTGTCGGCCTGGGTGCTCGGCGTGTTGCCGTTCGCCATTCTTGGGCTGCTGACGGTGCTCAATCCGGGCTACATCAGTGTGTTCTGGACGGACCCGGCCGGCGTGCAACTCGCCGGCGTGGCGATAACGATGATGCTGTTCGGCATCCTGTGGATGCGCAAAGTCGTGCGCATCCATATCTAGACCACTGCTTTCGACACGAGGAGCGCGGGCCCTGCCCGCAGATCATGAAAATAGAACAGATCGTGCTGCTGGGGGTGATGTTCCTGATCGTGTTCGGTGCGGCGCTGAAGGCGATGTCACTGCTGCGCCCCGATCCTGTGCAACGGCGCATCGAGGAACTCGGGCAGCCCGACGTCGCCAGCGAAAGGGACGCCGGCGCACAGAAGAACTGGGTCGAGACGGTCACGAAGATGTCCGAGCGGGTCGCCAAACTGTCGCTGCCGAAAGAGGACTGGGACAAATCGGCGCTGCGTCTGCGCTTCGCGAATGCGGGCATCCGCACACCGTCTGCGCCGGCGATCTATTTCGCCGCCAAGACCGTGCTGGCGCTCGCGCTGCCGGCCATCGCGCTGATCTGTTTCGGCAACGCCTTCGAAGCTGGTCAGCGCATCTATCTGCTGCTGACGGTGCTGGCCGCGTCGGCGCTCGGCTTCTACCTGCCGAACCTCGTGATGACGCGCCTCGTGGAAAGCCGTCAACGTAAGCTGTTCGAAGATTTGCCCGACGCGCTCGATCTGATGACCGTGTGCGTGGAAGCGGGTCTCGGCCTCGACGCGGCGATGATGCGCGTCACTCAGGAAATCGGCGTGAAGAGCCACACGCTGAAAGATGAATTCGACATGGTGCTGCTGGAGCTGCGTGCCGGCTCGGGCCGCGACAAGGCCTTGCGCAACCTGTCGTTGCGCACCGGCGTGGAAGATATCGACACGCTCGCCGCGATGCTGATTCAGGCTGACCGCTTCGGCACCAGCGTGGGCGACTCGCTCCGTGTTTATACCGACAACTTGCGCACCAAACGGCGCTTGCGCGCGGAAGAGCAGGCTGCGAAGATCGCTTTGAAACTCCTGTTTCCGCTGATGTTTTTTATTTTTCCAACGCTGCTGGCTGTGCTGGTCGGTCCGTCAGCGATCCAGGTCATGCGTCAGCTGTTCCCGGCCATCAACGGCATCTCGGGTGGTTGAACGCCAGGCATTCACTGGGGAATCACATGTTTGCATCCAGCCCGTTTCCTGATCTGATGAATCACGCAAGCATCTGGCTGCGCGCGTACGCGCTCGGGCTGGTGGTGATGGCCGCGGGCGCGGCGCTGGAACGGCGCTGGCCTGCCGTGATGCTGCAATCGCGCGCCGGGCAGCGTTTCAACGTGGCCTACGCGGGCGTGTATCTGGCGATGGTGGAAGCGATGAGGCCGTTGACTGCGGCGGCGAGCATTGCGATCGTGAATGCGCTCGGCGGCGGCATGGTGGTCCTGAACTCGCACGGGTTCGGCGCGTTGGCCTCGTTCGTGATCGTGCTGTTGACCATCGACGTGCTCGAATACGCGTTTCACCGCCTGCAGCACACGTGGCCCATGCTGTGGAAGCTGCATTCGCTGCACCATAGCGCGGTCGAGTTCAATGTCACGGTCACGTGGCGGCACCACTGGGTCGAATCGCTCATCAAGGGCTGTCTGCTCTATCCGCTCGTCGGCGTGCTGTTCAAGGTCGAACCGTGGATTGTCGGTTTGACTTCGATCGTATTCATGTTCGGCAATTATTTCGCGCATCTGAACCTGCGCGTGGACCTCGGTCGCTACATCACGTGGGTTAACAATCCGCAATATCACCGCCTGCATCATTCGAACCGCACTGAGCATTTCGACCATAACTTCACGCAACTGCTGCCGCTGTGGGATCACCTGTTCGACACGCAGTGGGTGCCGGCCAGAGAGGAGTGGCCGGCTACCGGTCTCGACGACGGCGCGCAACCGCGTTCGCTGCTGGAAGCATTCTGCTGGCCGCTGCGCCTGCACGCCGAGCGCGGCACGGGGCTCGGCGGCAAGCCGGTGCCGCTGCTGGACAAGGAGACGAAATGAAAGCCGCTCGCGAGAAGTCCACCTTTAGCGCAGTGGCGCGCGCGGGCAAGCGCGGACCTGCACGCAAGCAGCGCGGCGCCGCCACGATCGAGTTCGCGCTGGTCGCGCCGCTGCTGTTTCTGCTGCTGTGCATCGCCATGGATCTCGGCGTCGCGCTGTGGGTCAATCTGACCATGCAATACGCGGTGAGGGAAGGCGCGCGTTATTCGGTAACGGGGCAGACCAACCTCGACCCGAACGCGACCAACCAGCAGCGTTACCTGGCCGTCGTGCAGGAGATCAAGGACAGTTCGATGGGTCTCTATTCGCTCGTCTCGCCGAGTTACGTGATCACCATCAACGGCGCGAGCCAGACCTACAACACGCAGACGAGTTACAGCACCGGCATGTTCGGTAATCCCGGCGATATCGTGGTGTTGCAGATCAACTGCATCTGGCCGCTTCTCACGCCGCTGGTCAAGCCGTTCTTCGCCAACGGCAATTTCAGCTTCAGCGTCGCGGCGACGATGCGCAACGAGGGCTTCTGACATGCGTACACGTTCCTTGCGAAGCCGCCGCGCGTCCAAAGGCATCGTCAGCGTGGAAATGGCGTTGTTGCTGCCGATGCTGGTGGCGCTCGCGCTGCCGGTGTATGACATTGCGCGCAACGTCCAGGCACAGATGATTCTGATCAACGTGAGCCGCGAAGGCGCGAGCCTGTCTTCGCGCGCGTCGCTCACGTTTCCGATGCAGACCATCATGTCCTCGCTCACGTCGACCACACCGCCGCTAAACATGAACGCCAACGGCATGATCTACATCACCGAGATCATGGGCAACAACAATTGCGACAGCAGCGGCAACAATTGCACGGGCGTGGTGGTCGCGCAGTATCGCTGGAATGGCGGCAACTACTATCCGGCGAGCCAGTTGTGGAATTGCGGCAACGCCGGCACACGCTGGGCGACGGACGGCACCGGCAGTTGCAGCGGCATTCCAGCCGCGGGGAAGACGTCGCCGGTGGTAAACCTGCTGCAAGGCAAGCTCTCCGACGGCCAGATCGCTTACGTGGTCGAGGCGTTCTATCTGCAGACGCCACTGATCGGTTCGCTGGATCTCGGCGGCGGCTTCACGACACCTGCGCTCTCGCCGAATCTCTACGC
Organism: Paraburkholderia sp. RL17-347-BIC-D; assembly: GCF_046027915.1. Lineage (NCBI taxonomy): Bacteria > Pseudomonadati > Pseudomonadota > Betaproteobacteria > Burkholderiales > Burkholderiaceae > Paraburkholderia > Paraburkholderia sp. RL17-347-BIC-D. The sequence continues at coordinate 20,820 of NZ_JARESS010000072.1, read as the reverse complement.
AATGACGGTGTTCTGACCCGGCGAACAGCCGAGCCAAATAAAAAAAACGCAGGACCGGGGGTAGTAATGAAAACAACAGCGGCGTTCAGAAGACGGCAGAGGGGATCGGTCAGCATCATCGTGGCGGTGTCGCTGATCGCGTTGCTAGGCATCCTCGGTCTCGCGGTGGATTCCGGTTTCGGCTACATGATCAAGGCACGTCTGGATGCCGCCACCGACGGCGCGGTGATCGCGGCCGGCGAGGCGGTCACGCGCGGCAGCAACCAGACGGAGCAGACCAATAACGCACAGCAGGCGGCGACGGCCTTTTTCGCGGCGAACTATCCCGCGGGTTTTCTCGGCTCCAGCGTGACGGCGGGCACACCCTCGATCGTGTTCAACACTGGCGGCACGGTGACGATCGGCATGACCGCGCAGGCGAGCGTGCCGGTCAGCTTCACGAAGGTACTTGGATTCAAGGTGCTAAACGTGAGTTCGTCCTCGCAGGCGATTCGCAAGACGTTGGATATGGCGTTCGTGATCGATACCACGGGCTCGCTGAACACTTCCGGCGTCCCGGCCGCGGTGCGCTCGAATGCGGTGGCCTTCCTCAATAATTTCGATGTGACCAACGACCGTGTGGCGCTGATGCACTTCGCTTACGGCACCGTGGTTGACGTGCCGTTCAAAGGCAATACGCGCGGTTTCGATCGCGCGACGATGACCGCCGACATCAAAAAATACTCGTTCAATGGCAGCACCAATTCGGCCGAAGCGATCTGGAACGCGCGCAACCAGTTGAATACGGTGATCACGCAGCCGTCCAGCTTGCGGGTGATCGTGTTCTTCTCGGACGGCGCGCCGAACAGTTTCTCCTCGTTCTTCACGACCAATCAGAGCGGTTGCAACAACACCGCCGGCACGATCGCGAGCCCGGACAGCGCGGGCACGATGTCCGGGCTGTACAACATGAATTCGCTCAGCCAGCAGCTCGGTTCGCCGTGCTACCAGAGCAACGTGACCAAGCTCGTGACGGCCATGCCGAACTGGTACAACGCACACGACAAGAACGAACAGGTCTTCCCGATCTGGCCCGTGACCGCGCCGCGTGCCGTGCCGAACGGCGACATCACGTATGTGAACGTCAACCGCGCGTCGCGCAATCTGCTCGAAGCGATGGCCGCGGCGGCGCGCGCCGAAGGCACCTACGTGTTCACGCTCGGTTACGGACCCGAACTGGTGCAGCCCGCCGGTCCGGACAACGAAATCGGCCAAGACGTGCTCAAGTGCATGGCGAACACCGCCGATTCGCCCTCGCGTTGCTACAACTCAAAACAGCCCGTCGGCGTGTACTGCTACGCCGCGACGCCAGCCGATCTGAAGCCGTGCTTTTCGCAACTGGCTTCGCAAATCCTTCGTATTTCCAAGTGAGCGTGCCATGACCCCGACGACACCTTTGCAAGACCTGCCACTCGCCGTCAGCGCGCAAGGCGCTTCGGCATCGAGCACCATGTCCGCCGATTCGGGCAGCGCGGTCGGCCTGCGCCACGCGCTGGTGGAGGTGGTTGCGCGGGCGGGCGCCGCGCTCATGCTGAGTCTGTTTGCCTACGCTGCGATCACGCAATGGCGCGCGGCGCCGTCGCGGATCACGCTGTTATTGCTGGTGGTCGCCGCTTGCTTCACGGTGGGCTTGTCGCTCTTCACGCGGGTGCCGATGAAACGCGACTGGCGGCCGTTCGCCTTCATTTGCTCGATGGGCGGTACGTACTACTTTCTCGCCGTGCGTCTCGCGCCCGGCGCGCAGCTCGTGCCGGAGACCATCGGCGCAGCCCTGCAACTTTTGGGGATTTGCTGGCAGCTGTTCGCCAAGGCCTCGCTGCGCCGCTCGTTCGGCATCTTGCCGGCCAATCGCGGCGTCGTATCGCGTGGCGCCTATCGCTTCGTTCGGCATCCGATGTACCTCGGTTACTTCATCACCGACATCGGTTTTCTGCTGGTGAACTTCGGTCTGCAAAACCTGCTGGTGTACGGTTGTCAGTTCGCGTTGCAGGTCGGGCGCATCGTGCGCGAGGAGCAGCTTCTCTCGGCGGACGAAGGCTATCGTACCTACAAGGGCCGCGTGCGTTACCGCGTGATTCCGGGCCTGTTCTAGGCGTGTTCTAAGCAAGCCGTGCGCTGCGCACCGCCTTGCCGCCGACCAGGCAGACGACCAACGTCGCCATGACGAGCACGCACAACGCAAGGCGCAGGCCGAGCAGGCCCGCGCCGAGGCCGATCAACGGCGGCCCGACCAGGAAGCCCGCATAACCGAAGGTGGCGGCCATCGACACGCCGGTCGCCGGCGTGAGCGTCGAGCGGCCCGCCGCGCTGAAAATCACCGGAACGATATTCGCGAGGCCGACACCGACCATCGCGAAGCCCACGCAAGCGGTGAAGACTGTCGGCCAGCTCAGCACGAGCGCAAGCCCGGCCACCGCGATCAGACCGCCCAGCGCAACGACCTTGCTCGAGCCGAAACGGCGCACGGACACATCGCCGACGATGCGGCACGCCGCCATCGAGAAGGCGAACGCGGAGTAGCCGATCGCGGCGACGCTGGCTTCGCGGTTCAATGCCGAGCGCAGATACACGGCGCTCCAGTCGGCGACCGCGCCTTCCACCAGCATGCAAAGGAACGCGAGCATCGCGAGCTTCATCACGGCTGACGAAGGCCACGCCAGGCCGCTCGACGCGGCAGCGGCTCTCGGACCGAGATCACGCAACGCGAGCACCGCGGCAGCGACGACCAGGACAGCGATGAACAGGTCCGGTATCAACAGGCCGCCGATCACGCCGGCACCGCCTTTTTGCAGCATTGCGCCCGTGGCGGCGCCGAGCAGGCCGCCCGCGCTCCAGGCCGCATGAAACGACGACATGATCGGCGCGTGCCACTGCGTTTCGATCGTGCTGGCGTGACCGTTCATGGAGACGTCGAGCGCGCCGTTCGCCGCGCCGAGCAGAAACAGCACGACGCACAGCGCCGCCATGCCCGGTGCCAGGGCGGGTAGCGGCAGCGCGATGACGAATGCCGCGCCGAGCAGCGCGGTGGCGCGGCCACTGCCGAAGCGCGGCGCCAGTTGTCCCGCCAGCGGCATCGCGACAATGGCGCCGAGCGCGAAGGCGAACAGCGCGATCCCGAGCGAGGCGTCGCCCAGCGCCAGGCTTTCCTTGATGCGCGGGACTTCGACGGCCCACGCGCCGATGCCGAAGCCGTTGGCGAGAAACACGCCCAAGGTCGCGATGCGCTCCTTGACGGGTTTGATAGGGGCAGCAGCGGACGATGTCATGAGCGGGCCACCATCACGTTGTCGCAGACGGCTTCGAGGCTGGCGAGGCGCGCGGCGCTCACGTCGGCTTCGACGAACAGGTAGTCGACGGCGGAAGCGGGCGCCACCGAGAACGGCGCCGCCGTCATCAGCTTTTCCGAAGTCATGGCGATGGCGATCTGGCCGCTTGCCTTGAGCATCGCCCGTTTGAGTTCGGCATCTTCGGCGTCGAAGGCGGCGACACCTTCGTCCGCATCGAGCGCGCAGGCGCCGAGGAAACAGAGATCGGCGCGGATCTGCTGGATCTGCAGCAAGGCAGTTGCGCCGAGCGAGCCCGCCGCGCCGCGCGCGATCCGTCCGCCGACGAGAATTACCTCGAATCCCGGCCGGTTCAGCAGACGAGCGGCGGCCTCGGGTGAATTCGTCACGACGGTCAGGTCCGCGTTGTCGGGCAGCGCGTCGGCAATCGCGACGTTCGTCGAACCCGCATCCAGCAGGATGATCTGCTTCGAGCGGACGATCGACACCGCGGCGGCGGCGAGGCATGCCTTGCGATCCACAGCTTCGCCCATGCGCACCGACGCGGGTTTGTCGGCCGGCGAGATCAGCAGGGCGCCGCCGTAGACGCGCTTGCAATGGCCCTGATCGGCGAGATCACGCAGATGGCGTCGCACCGTGTGCTCCGAAGTCTGGAGTTCCGCCGCGAGTGCCGACGCCAGCACGCGCCCGTGCGCCCGCAGCCGCTCCAGAATCAGCTGTTCGCGCTGCTCGGGCAGCAGCCCGTCGATGGCTTCCTGTCGCGTTCGTTGCATGTCTTCACCTTGCTCGGTCTATGAAACGATCATAATCGAGCAAAATGTAGCGTAAACGTTCAAAGTCTGCAACGTGTTTGTGCAAGCCAAGGTCCGTTTCCGCGGAAACACGGGCCGGCTCACTGTTCCGCAGCCTCCGTCTGGACGACACCGGCGCGGCGCGAACCACGGCCGAAAATCGCGCGATCGGCGAGCCACACCGCGAACAGCGTGGCGCCCATCAACGGGAACACGATGCCGAGCAGCACGAGGCCGGTTTTCCAACCGCGCATCGGCGGCGCGGCACGTTCGCGCGACGGAGCACCGAGCGTGCGTTGCGGCCGCCGCTTCCACCACATCACACAGCCGGTGACGGCCATCGCCGCGAGCCCTAACGAAATCGCGGCGCAGAGAATCTGGTTGGCGACGCCGAAATAACGGCCCATATGCAGCGACGTGCCGTACGACACGGCCTTCGACACCGCGCCGTAATCGGCATAGCGGATGTCCTTCAGGATCGCGCCGCTGTATTGGTCGATGTACAGCGTGCGTTCGTCTTTCGGGTCGTCCGGGAAGTACGAGACGGTGAAGACGCCGGTCGAGGAAGCAGGCAGCACGATGTTGTAGCCGTCCGTCACGCCGAGCGAGGCGGCCAGTGCGACGACGCGGCCGAGCGGCAGCGGGTGTATCGCGGTTGCCTCATCGGAGCCGGAGTTGGTGTTGGCGTCGGAGTTTGGCACGCGTGTGTTGCCGACGGCCCAGGGCGTGAGCGGCAGAGGCAGGTCGTCCATGACCATGCCGGGCATCGAGTCCGTGTTAGCGGCATGGGTGCCGTGGCCGTTGTGTTCGGCGTGCTCATCTTGCGCCGTATCCGCTGCGCGCGTGTCCGCCGCGGAGGGCTGCGTGCCACTCTTTCCAGGCATGGCAGATTGCAACGGCAAACCGCCCCACGAACCCGGCGGAGCGCCGAGATTCGCGGCGGTCGCGAGCGCCTTGAACTGCTTGCCCCATGAACCCGTCCACGGCAGTCCCGTCAATACGAACGCGAGCGCACCGAGCGCGAGCCAGATGCCCATCACGGCGTGGACGTTCTTCCACAGCGCGCGGCCCTTCAGCGTGAAGCGCGGCAACAGCGCCGCACGTGCGGTGGTTTTCTCGCGCGGCCACCACAGCGCGACGCCGGTGCCGATCATCACGAGGGTCCAGCACGCGGCGAGTTCCATCAGCAATTCGCCGGGTTTGCCGAGCAGCAGCTTGCGATGAAGCATCCGGTCCACCTGCATGAAGCGCCGCTCGACGCTCAGCGTGCCCAGCACCGCGCCGGTGTAGGGGTTCACATAGACGCTCTGCTTATCGCCGTCCGCGAGACGGAAGATGAATTCGGCGCTGCGCTCCGGCGCGCTCGCGACGACCGCGGTCACTGCGACAGCATCCGGCGGCATGGCCGCACGCGCTCTCGCCAGCAGCGCGTCTTCGGGCAGCCTCGGTACGGCTTGCGGTGCGACGATCAGGCGCTGCGGATAAAGCAGCGGCTCGATTTGCGGCTGGAAGCAATACAGCGTGCCGGTGATCGCCAGCACGACCAGAAACGGCATCACGAAGAGGCCCGCATAAAAATGCCAGCGCCAAAGCGTCCGGTAGCCCGGATGAACTGCGGACGTCGAGGGCGTGATGCGTCGAGCGTCGGTGGGAGCGGTGGTGGACATGAAATCCTCCTGAAGCAAAAAAATGAATCGATCGGTTCGAGCAGCGTGGCTGCGCACTCGACTGCGGCACGTTCAGCGCTCTCACATGCGCAGCTTCGCTTCCACGTAGAACGTGCGGCCGGGATATGGGTGGTAGACGAAGTAGCGGGCATCGAACAGGTTGTCGACGCCGATGCCGACTTCACTTAGCCTGGTCGGCTTGTAGGTGAATTTCGCGTCGGCCACCGTGTACGAACTCGTGCCGCCGAACACGTCCGGATTCGTGTCGGTGTTGGTGAGCGTGTTGTACTGACGGCCCGAATAGCGCGCGGCAAGCGTGAGGGCCGCGCGTTCGTCGAAGTGATACGTCGCGGCGAGATCCGCGCGCCACAGCGGAATCCGGTAGAAGTATTTGCCGACCGTGGCCGGGTTCTGCGCGTTGGCGATGATCTTCGACTGCGTGTAGGCCACGCTCGCCAGCAGGTCCAGGCCGCGCACCAGCACGTTCTCTCCCGAGTAGCTCGTTTCCACGCCGCGCGAGCGGACCTTGCCGATGTTCTGGAAGTTCGTCACGTTGGGAATCACCGTCGTATCGGTCTGGCTGAAGATCGTGTTCTTCACGTCGTCCTGAAACAGCGAGAGGCGGAACACGCCGTTCCAGTGCGCCCATTCGGCGGTCAGTTCCTTCGAGAGATCGTCTTCGGGCTTCAGGTTCGGATTGTTGTTGACGATCGTGGAGCCGTTGATCTGCCCTTGAAACAACTCGCTGACCGTCGGAAAGCGATAGGCGCGGCCGATGGACGCGCGCACGATCAGATCGTCGGTGACATCGAACGACAAGGAGGCTTTCGGCGAGAAGTGCTGCTGGCTCGCGTCGCTGTACGGCAGGGTCGTGCCGCCCAGCGACTGCGAGCCGCCATACGCCTGCCAGTCTTCGTAGCGCACGCCGTAGACGAGCTTCCAGCGCGGCAGAAAGCGCCATGCGTCCTGCGCGTAGAGCGCCTGGGTCTGCGTCTTGCCGGCAAACGCATTGGCGAACGACGTCGCCGCGCCGTCGCGCCAGCTCAGCGTGTTGTAACTCTCGTTGTCGAGGAAGTAGTTGTCGTAGTGATAGCCGAAGCTGAGCGCATGATTCGTGAGCCCCGCCTGTTGTGTCGCGGGCGTATAGGTGCTGCGCAGATCGAGCGTTTTCCAGCCGGCGCCGTCGCCGAAGATCACCGTGCCTGGACCGTTGCCCGGCGCGCCGGAATTCGCGGTGCGCGCCACGCTATTGCCGACGTCGTAGTACGAAGCGATCGCTTCGCCGTTCCAGCCGGTGGCATTGCGCGTTTTCAGCGACAGGCCATAGAGCCAGTTCTCGCTATGGCCCAGGCTCGGCGCGAATGCGGCGGCGGGAATGGTGTATTCGTAACCGTCGATCGCCACCTTGCCGCTGTAGACCGGATTGCCGTTCGCATCGCGCAGAAAGCTCGAGGTCTGGCTGTTGTAAGTCTGATGCCAGTAGCCGAGCGTGAAGCCGGCCTGCAATGTCGGCGTGAAGTCGTACTGCATCTTCAGCTTGAACTGGTCCTGCACCGTGTGTTCGATGCCTTCGCCGTTCACGCCGAGTACCGCCGTCGGGGTGTTGGTCTGGTTGTTGTAGAAGTAGGCGCCGGTGACCGGCGTATCGCCGGGTTTGGCGGGTGTGCTGGACTTGGCGAGCGTGGCGAATTGCAGCGGCTGGCTGGTGTTTTCCAGGTGATTCACGCCGAGCAGAAACGAAAATTTGCCGATGCGGTCGCCGAGCGTCGCGCTGGCTTCGCTGCCGTTGAAATTCTGATTCACGCCGAACAGGTTGAAGTGCTGGGTGAAGCCCTTGACGTCGGCGGTCGCTTCGAACTGTTTCGGCATGCGTGTGCTGATGAGCACGGTCGCGCCGAGCGAATTGCCCGGATAGAGCGCGGAAAACGGCCCATAGATCACATCCACTTGCTGGATCTCGTCGGGAAACACCATCGACCAGCGCGGCGGAAACGAGTAGCTGTTGCCGAGCAGATTGCTGAGCAGCAGACCATCCGCGTAGACGAGACCTCGCGCGCTTTGCGTATTGCTGGTGCCGCGCACGGCGATGATCGAATTCAGATCGCCGATAAAGCGCTTGCGCACGGCGAGGTTCGGCATGTACTTCAGGACGTCTTCGGTGTTGACGACGTTCCAGTTGTCGAACTGCTCGCGGGTGACGGTCTCGACTGAAGCCGGCAGGTTGGGATCGACGGCGCGGGGTGCGGCGCTCGCATTCGCACTGACGCTGATGGCGGGCAGTGCGGGCTCGGCGCTCGCGCTCTGCGCATGAGCGTGCGAGGCGACGAAAGCCGGCACGAACGCCGGAACGATGGCTGGCAGATAGCCGGACAAAAACGGCCGGGATAGCGATTGACGCGAGAAGCCGTGCGCGCCACGGCGGGCGCAAAAGGGCAACCTTCGCAGGGCGAAGTTGAGCATGAACGTTTCCTTGATGCATGAACAGGCGATCGCGCGCCCCCTCGACGGGTGCGACGAATGCGCGATCAGGACCGATAGCGATCAGGAAACGACGGGCGGAGCTCTAGGACGGCCGGACGGAAAGGCGCCGAGCGGCGTGAAGCGGGTGGAGAGCGTGGGCGGCGCGGTGCCGGCAAGCGCGAGAGCGGCGGGCGGCTCGGCCGCGGCGACCGTCGGCATGGCGACGTGGTGCTGGAGCAGATGACAGTAGCCGCACGCGCCGAACGCGTCGTCATGGCTCAGATGGACCGGCGCGGGGGCGGCTTGGGTCGTCACGCTCGCCGTGCTTACCACGCCTGCCACGCTGAAATCGCGCGGCTGCAGCGCCGAACAGAGCGCGGCGAAGGGCTCGTGCGCGCTGTTCGACACCAGCATCTGACTCACGACCGGCGCGAACACGACGAGCCACATGGCGAACAGGCCAAGCCATGCGGTCATGCGGTTGCGAGAGCGTGGAATCATGATGGTGGGCGTAAAGACGCGGGCGATTCTAACATTGCCGCGCCGTCTTTTCTCGCGTAATGCCGGTTATAGCGTGAGATTAGAAGGCCGAAATCCGCTCATTTCGCCGCGTTACAGGGGCGCCGATTCACGTAAGCTGCGTGGTACATGTTCCGCTTTCCGGCCGCACCGAGGCTTCGGCACGCCAGATCCGGCTGCTGAAGCGCCGGTTAGGCGCGGCACATGCGATCGACCCGGCCGGATCATCGCCGACCCCAGTTACCACGACTCATGAACCACACGCAGCTCGCATCCTCGATCGACGATATCAACCAGCAGGCCGTCTCGTTGTTCTCGGCCGGACAATTCACCGAGGCTTTGTCGATGGTGACGCCGCTCGTCGACGGCGATGCGATGCCGGACGACGCCCTCGCCGACGCGTTGAATATCGCCGGGGCCTGCTCGTTTGCTTTGCAGCGGCCCGCTGATGCGGAAAGCCATTGGCGCCGCTGCCTGCAAATCAAACCCGCCTATGCCGAGGTGTACGGCAGTCTCGGCATGCTGCTCAAGTCGCTCGGCCGTCTGTCGGCGGCCAAGGCAATCTACCGGCAACTGGTCGTGCTGCGGCCTGGCCACGCCGACGCCCGCAATCATCTCGGCGCCGTGCTCTACGGGCTCGGCTACAGGGAGGAGGCGGAGGCGTCGTATCGCGAGGCGCTGGCGATTCGCCCCGACTACGCCGAAGCCCACTATAACCGCGGCATCGTGCTGCGCGAACTGCGCCGCCTGCCAGAAGCGGAAGCGGCGTTCCGCCAGGCGCTGCCGGGACTGCCGGCTCATGCGGAGGCCCATAACAATCTGGGCAACGTGCTGATGGAACTCGGCCGTCTCGCCGAAGCGGACGCCGCCTACCGCGAGGCGCTGACCATCCGGCCGCAGTATCCGGAGGCGCTCAACAATCTCGGTGGCGTGCTGAAGGCCACGTCCCGTCTCACCGAAGCCGAACTGGCTTTTCGCCTTGCCCTCGCCATTCGTCCGGATTACGCGGAAGCTCTCCTGAATCTCGGCACCGTGCTCGCCGATCTCGAACGTTTACCCGAAGCCGAAGCGGCTTATCGCGAAGCCATCGCGCGACGCCCTGACTACGCCGAAGCGCACTACAACCTCGGCGTGGCGTTGTGCAAACTCGAGCATTTGTTCGAGGCCGAATCGGCTTACCGTGGAGCGATTCGCCTGCGGCCCGATCTCGTGCATGCGCACAACAACCTGGGGTGCGTGCTCCGCCGGCTCGACCGTCTACCGGCGGCCGTCGACGCTTTCGAGCAGGCATTGAGCGTGTGTCCCGAGATGGCGGAGGCGCATTACAACCTGGGCGCGGCGCGGGCGCAACTCATGCAACTGCCCGAGGCAGAAACCGCGTATCGCCAGGCGCTCGCTTTACGTGCCGATTACGGCGACGCGAAATTCGGCCTGGCTGTGCTGCTGCTCGGCATGGGACGCTTCGAAGAGGGCTGGCGTCTGTACGAGTGCCGCTACGAGCAGCCCGGTTTCGTCCATCACAAGACCACGTCGATGTTGGGTTGCCCGCAGTGGCAAGGCGGCACGCTCGCCGACAAGTCCCTGCTGGTGTGGCAGGAAGACGGCCTCGGCGACATGATCCAGTTCAGCCGCTATTTCGCCTTGCTGAAAGCGCAGGGCGCCTCGCATATCGCTTTTGCGTGCGCACCGTCGCTGCACCGGCTGATGGCATGCGTCGACGGTGTCGACGCCGTGTTCGATCACGACACCGCGCGCGCCCAGTCGTCTGACTACGACTGCTGGACGAGCCTGCTGAGCGCGCCGCTGCATCTGCGCACTAGCATGGACACGATTCCGCGCGCCGTGCGTCTAGCGACCGAGCCGGAGTTGGTCGAGCGGTGGCGTCCGGTGTTGGACGCGCTGCCGCCGGGTCGCAAGATTGGCCTCGTGTGGAAGGGCAACGCGAATCATCATAACGACGCGAACCGGTCGATACCTTCGCTCGCCATGTTGGCGCCGCTCTGGAGCGTGCCCGGACTGAGCTTCGTGAGTCTGCAAAAAGGGCGCGGCGAGGACGAGGCGCGCCATCCGCCAGCCGATCAACCGCTGCTCGACCTCGGCTCGCGCGTGACGGATTTCGCGGACAGCGCCGCGATCATCGCGCAACTCGATCTGGTGATTTGCGTGGACACGTCCATCGCGCATCTGACCGCATCGCTCGGTAAGCCGTGCTGGGTGATGCTGCCGGAAATAGATATCGATTGGCGCTGGCTGCACGATCGCAGCGATTCGCCGTGGTATCCGCACACGCTGCGCCTGTTCCGCCGTGCGCCGAGTGAGGATTGGTCGATGCCGGTGGAGCGGGTGCGGCAGGCGTGCGTCGAACGGTTTGGCGCGGCGGGGCACACGCTTAGTTGACTCGCGTGGTGCGCTTGCGGGGCGATTGCGTCGACGTGCCCTTAACCCTTAAGCCTCAGTCACCTGCAGGTGATACAGGCCCCAAGGTGACAGCTCGAAGCGGTCCTTAAGCGGCTTGCTCGACAACTCGGGGATGTTGTCCGCGTCGTAGGTGGCCCACAGCGGACCGACGCCACCGAGCGGCAGCGGCTTGCCGTCCATTTGCGTCGCCACGATGAATTTATAGGCGCGCACTTTGTCGAGCGTCGTCGCGACCGCGTAGCCGTCCACCGCATGCATGACGATTTGCGTGCTGCCCGCGCTGGGTGCGCCGACGTGTTCGAGCACCTGGGTGAGCAGCGGGCCGCTTAAGGTGTGCTGACGGGAATCGTATTCGGTGGTGGGCTTGATCGTCACGGCCGGCATGCCGGCGAGCGTAGCGAAATCGACGCCATACGCTTCGGAGAACTTCACCTGATGCTTGGCGAGCAGCTGGTCGAATGCGGGATCGAGCGCGCCGCGATTGTGCCGCTTGATCGCGCCGGTGATCGTCAGAACGACGGGCGATGCCACACAGGTTTCTTTCTGGACGCGCTGGCTCCCGAATGCAGGCGCAGCCGCCGCGCTCAGTAGCGCGGCGCTGGTCAGGAAGTGGCGTTTATTCATTGCGTGGTCTCTGGGCGATGTGATGGGCGACGGCCTCGGCCAGATCGTCGCGGCCCCTATTGTCGGGCAATTGCCGCCGACTGTGTCACGGCCACGCTTTATATATCGCGTTGATTTCATATGTTCATGTCGCAAGCGGGAGCGCCGCTGTTACGACGTTGAAACTCGCACGGTTCTTCGCAGGTTGATGAGGAATTTGGAGGCCCAACGCGGATTTGCGGCGTCGATAAACAGATTGGATGGCAATGTGCGCACTTTTAGGTGCTTCCCATCGCGCTATCGGATCCTACAATGATCACTTTCACATGGCGAACATTGGCGAGGTGGAAATGGCGGACAAGGCAATGCTGGTGATGACCACGCAACGCACCGGTTTCTTGCGGCGGGCGGGAAGCGCAATCGCTGCGCGCAAACACAATGCATATCGCGCGAAGGTCGGGTGCGTTGCAATGAGTTCGCGCCATGTATCGGCGCAGGAAGCGCGGCCATGAGCGATCTTTCTCGCATTGCATTCGTCGGCTTCGGTGAGGCCGGCGGAATACTCGGTTCGGCGCTGGCCGCGAAAGGTGTGCAGGTATCGATGTTCGACCTGCGGCGCGACGCGCTGCGTGAGAAGGCGCAGGCCGCGCGCGTTCGTGTCGGCGATACGCTGGCGAGTGCCATCGAGCATGCGCAGATCATCGTCTCTGCAGTGACCGCGCAAGCCGACCTCGAAGTTGCGCAAGCGGTCGCAAGCTGCATCGCGCCGGATCAAGTCTACCTCGACATCAACTCGGTTTCGCCGCACACTAAGCAGCACGCGCAGGCTTGCATCGAAGACGCCGGTGCGCGGTACGTGGAGTCCGCCGTCATGGCGCCGGTGCCGCCTTATGGTCTCGCGGTGCCGATGCTGCTGGGCGGCGCCGAGGCCGCGCGCGTCGCGGCTCTGCTCACGCCGCTGGGCCTCAACGTGCGTGCCGTGTCGGAGAAGATCGGCGTGGCGTCGGCCGCGAAGATGTGCCGCAGCGTCATGATCAAAGGCATCGAAGCGTTGACAGTGGAGTGTCTGCGCGCCGCACGGCACTACGACGCCGAGTCGATCGTACTGGCCTCGCTGGCCGAAACGTTCACGAAGATGCGCGATGACGCGGACGTGCCTGGCTACCTGATCAGCCGCGTCGCGGAGCATGGGCGGCGGCGCGCGGCGGAAATGCGCGAAGTCTCGCAGACGCTGGAAGAGGCCGGCATCGTGCCGTTCATGAGCGACGCGTGTGCGCGTTTGCAGGACAACATCGTGGATGCGATGCAGGAAGGCGGTATCGACTACGGCTCGTTAGCCACGCCATTCGACTGGCGTGCCTTCTTCGACGGACTACCGGAATAGCGTTTCTCCGGCCACACGCCTCCACCGCGACTAGTTCGCGGCGATGCTGATCGTACGCGTCACATCGACCACCGAGAGGCGAATCGCGTCGATCAACGCGCGCGCGGCAGGCGAGGGCGTGCCCGTTGCGCGCACCGTCAGGCCGATCTCACGGCGGGTGTTGTGCAACTGCACGTCGAGCACCACCAGCTGCCCGGACTGCACCTCGTGATGCAACTGCTGCGCCGATAGCGCGGCCGCCATGTCGGTGCCGAACAGCAGGCCGCGAATTACCGCGAGGTCCGCGGTTTCGACCGTGGGCATGGGCGGCTTCACTTTCATGCGCCTGAATTGCGCTTCGAACAGCGCGCGCGCCGGCGCATGGCTGCGCGGCACGATCCACTGCGCGTCGCGCAGATCCATGATGGTCAGGTTGCGCGCCTGCGCGAGCGGATGATCGCGGCGCACCAGCACCACCATGTCTTCCGACATCAAGCGCTCGTTCTTCAGGCCGCTGCTGGCGTCGTTGTCGCGCAGCGCGCCGAGAATGAAATCGATGTCGCCGGCACGCAGACCCGCGACGAGCGCCTCGTAATTGCTTTCGTCGGTGACGACCCGTACGCCCGGATTTTGCGAGGTCATGCGTGCGATCGCTTTGGGCAGGAGCAGCGTGCGGCCGAGCGGTAGCGCGCCGACCGTCACCGAGCCCTGAATCTTGCCGTGCAATGCGGCGATGTCGTCGGGTACGTGCCGTAGTTCGTTCAATGCGCGACGTACGTGCAGCAGGAACGTTTCGCCTTCGGTGGTGAGCAGAATGCCGCGCGGGCTTCGATGAAAAAGACTCAGGCCCGAACCGCTTTCCAGCACACGAATCGCGGTGCTCACGGCGGGCTGACTGATGCCGAAGGTCTTCGCGGCACTCGGCATGTGCCGATGCCGCGCGAGCGCCACGAACAGTTGCAATCGCCGCGTGTTGAGCAGATACGCCGGCAGTGCGCCTTCCGCCGCGGGCCGGCGACGCGCCTGCCGCGCGCCGCACCATTGCGCGAGCTCTTCCAGTTCCGCGAAAATCCGTTCGCAGCGCTGCAGCACGGCACGTCCCACAGCGGTCGGCAGCATGCCGGAAGGGCCGCGATCGAACAGCGGCTCGCCGAGTGCGGACTCCAGTTCCTGCACGGAACGCGTGACGGCCGACTGCGCGCGAAACAGCGCGGCGGCGGCGCGCGTCGCGCTGCCCATGTCGGCGACGAGTCGAAACGCGCGCAACTGCGCGAGGTTGAGCAATTCCTTGCCGCCTGCGGACGACGCCGTCCTGGCCGAGGCCGGGTTGCTGACGGAGGGCGTGACGGCGCTCGTCATGCCGCGCCCGCGATCAGACGCAGCGTGGGCAGCGACAGGTTCAGGCTTTCCTTCGAGATGTGCGTGTGTTCCTTCATCAACGCTTCCACACGCGCGCCTTCGCCCTTGTTCAGCGCATCCGCAATCGCATGATGCTGGCGATGCGCGTACATGAGCATCAAGAACTGGCGCTCCCTGGCGGATTCGTCGAAGGCGACCGTGGCGGGCGAGACGAACGGGATCTTGTCGTTCAGGCTCAACGCCGCGCTCACGGCCGTATTTTGCGCAGCCTCGATGATGAGCGCATGAAAGCGCCCGTTCATGGCGGCGTAGCGCACGTCGTCGCCGTGGTTCAGATGGCCCTTGCTGAAGATCTCGTCGCCTTCGCGCAGGCACTCGTCGAGCGATGCAGCCAGCGCCGGGCCCACGCCGCTCTCCGCGACTGAACGCGCGGCTAGTCCTTCGAGCACGCCGCGCACGTCGATGCCGTTGAGCACGTCTCTGACGCTGAAGCGGCGCACGACATAACCGCGCCCGCCGGAACGGTCCAGCAGACCCTCCGAGGACAACACGCTCAGCGCATAGCGCAGCGGCGTGCGCGAAACGCCGAGCCATTGCGCGAGCTGTGCTTCCACGAGCCGCTGGCCGGGCGACAGTTCGCCCGCCAGAATCTTCTCGCGTAAGGTCTGGACAATCGCCTGTTGGGTGGTCTCGTTCATGGATATCGACTCGTTGGACGCCGTCAGTATAGCCATGCGCGCAGCGGTACACCACGCTTCTCGAGAGGCTTGCGTCTTCGTTTCAGGGTCATCTGTTTTGTTTATCGAGAACGGTTGAGCGAGAGTGTTCGCTAAAGCCCGATGTGCCTGCTCGGGATCCCGACAAAGCCATACGCCGCGTGGGTTGCAGCAGTCCCACGAACGCCTGAAAGCATTAGCCCAAGCTGGTTTTAACAATATTTTCCGGCTCGCATGAGGTTTACCCGCACTTTCTGTGAGCTTGCGCGATTCTTATCTTCGTATCCCAACAAGGTTGCGAAGGCCACCTCGCCGGAAGCGGCGGCATATCCGATCGCCAAGCGGCTCTCGCGCAGCAGCAAGCAACGGAAGACGACGATATGGCAAGGATCATGGGTGGCATCGGGAGGTCCCGTGTGTGCATGAACCACAGCGTCTTGCCGCGATGAAACATGTCGGCTTGCCCGAGTCCGAAGCCGAGTAAGCGCACGTGACCTGCGCCGTCTCTGCAGCGGTTTTCAATTCGATACGAGAAAGAGCGGCAGCGTCGCGCGAGACCTCGCGCGCTGCTGCCCGTATGACATCACCGATGTGAGACGCGTTACAAGGAGAGAGACATGGGCGGCAATTTCAGCGTGAGCGGAACGGAACTCGCGGGCGGTTCGGCTGCATCGCAACCAGCATGGCCGAACCGCGCGGTGATGATTCGCGCCGGCGTGACCGGCGGATTGATCGGTGCGGTGGTCATCTGGATTTATGAGGCGCTCGTGTGGGTGGGCGCGCAACACATGATGCCGCTCGAGGGGATTCCCCGTAACGCGACCGGCCTCGTGTTCGGTAAAGAGGTGCAGGCGTCGCTCGGGATCTGGGCATATGTGGTGGGCACGGCGATCCACTTCGTGTTCGCGAGCGCCTGGGGCGTGCTGTTTGCGGCGATCTGGCCGTACTTCTCCCGACGCGGATATGAAGCGACGCTGGTGGCGTTGTTCTACGCGGTGCTGGCGTGGATCGCCATGCATGTGGCGATCATGATCGCCTCCGACAACCACCCGAACTATTACGACCCCGCTGTGATCATCGGCGGATTCATGTCGCACATCTTCTTCACCGTGCCGTTGGCCCTGACGGTGAAACGGCGGCTGCAAAACGAGGGGCAATAGTGCTGCCGCGTGAATGACCGTCGCCCAGGTACTAGCAAAAAGTATTTCAACAAGAGATGTAGCAATTGGAGATCTGGAGCATGAAAAAAAGTATCAGACGTGTCGACGCCGTGCTGTGCGGCGCAGCGATCGCAGCCGCCATGCCGGCTTTTGCTCAAAGCAGCGTGACCTTGTACGGTATTGTCGATAACGGCCTGTCGTATACCAACAATCAGTCGACCCTCGGCTCGACCAGTGGCGGCAAATCGGCCGTCAAGATGACGCCTGGCGTATGGGCCGGCAGCCGCTTCGGCCTGAAGGGCGGCGAGGACCTGGGCGGCGGCACGAAGGCGATCTTCCAGCTCGAATCCGGTTTCAATTCGGCGACGGGCGGCCAGCAATACACCAATGCGATGTTCGGCCGCCAGGCGTGGGTCGGCTTGACCAACCCGGTGTACGGTACCTTCACGGCGGGTCGCCAATACGCGTCGTACTACCAGTTGCTCTCTCCTTACAGCCCGACCACCTGGATCACCGGATACTACGGCGCGCACCCGGGCGATATCGACGGCCTCGACACGATTTACCGTGCGAACAACACGCTGGAGTACACGTCGCCGAAGTTCTATGGTCTGACGGCGAGCGGCTCGTATTCGCTGGGCGGCGTCGCGGGCAGCACGAACCGTGGCTCGACGTGGTCGACGGCAGTGCAGTATGCAATGGGCCCGGTGGGCCTCGCGGTCGGCTTCTCGCGGATCAACAATTCGACGTCGGGCGGCGGTGCGTGGGGCGCGGATTCGACCACCACCAACGGTGGCTCGCAGATCGGCGTGTCCGCGTTGACGAACGGCTATCAGACCGCGCAGGCACAGCAGCGTTTTGCGGTTGGCGGTGGTTACACGTTCAATAGCGCGTGGGATGTCACGGCCACGTATTCGAACGTCCAGTACATTCCGGGCACGGGTTCCAAGTTCCACGACACGGAGATCTGGAACACCGGCGGTCTGGTCCTGCACTGGAAGCCGGCGGTTGCCTGGGATTTCGGCGCGGGCTACAGCTACACGCGTGCGACGCGCGCGAACGGCATCGACGACAACGCGCAGTATCACCAGTTCAACCTGTCCCAGTACTACTCGTTGTCCAAGCGCACGGGCTTGTATGCACTTGAGGCGTATCAGAAGGCGAAGGGCAAGACGCTGGGCACCAATGGCGCGGGGCAGATCATCGACGCCACGGCGACGCTCGGCGATGGATACAACTCCACGCCGTCTTCGTCTGGCAGTCAGGTGGCGGTGGGGGTGGGCATTATTCATCGGTTCTGATTTGAAGCCTCGGTGATGACGCGGGCCGGGTTGCGACTATCGCCCCCGGTTTTTTTATTGGCGCGTGTGCTCTCGCTGCGCGCCGTTCCTATTACATGCGAGGTAATTGGCGAGCCTCACGCTCACGCCTAATCTTCGGTTGTCGCGCAATTCACTCCGAACCGCGTTCACTATCGAGGACACAACATGTCGACGTTTCAGGTCTACACCATCGACTCCGCGCCGGAACAATCCAAACCGGTCTTGCGGCAGCTCCGGCAAACTTTCGGCTTCATCCCCAACATCGCGGGGACCATGGCCGAATCGCCCGTGCTGATCAGCGCCTTCATTCAACTGTTCCAGAAGGTCCACTCGGGCACGTTCACGGAAGCGCAGATCCAGACGCTGCTGTTGACGAATGCCGTCACCAATGCATGTACCTGGGCGGTCGCGTTTCACACCGCATTGGCGCTGAACGAAGGACTCACGCCCGCCGATGTGGACGCGATTCGCGCAGGCCGCACGCCTGCGGACCGTAAACACGCCGCGCTCTCCACGTTGACGAAGACCGCGATCCAGAAGCGCGGACATCTCGACGAGCGTGAGGTGGGCGCATTTCTCGAAGCCGGTTTCCGTCGCGATCAGGTACTCGAAGTGCTCGCGGTGGCGGCGGCTTCGACGATCACGAACTACGTGGGCAGCATCACGCAGCCGCCGCTGGAAGAACAGTTCCAGGTTCACGCCTGGACGGCTTGAGTTTCGTGAGGGATGGGCTCGGTCAGCACAAGCGAGTATGCTGACCGGCGAGGTTCGGTTGAACGGCGCTCGCCGTTCACCGAACCTTTTATCTGTAGCGACTTGCGGACAAGAGCACAATGAATCCTGCGAACCCAGTCAAGAAAGCCCCACCGAACGATCTCGGCGTCTTGCTGCGTCATTGGCGAGACGTACGCGGCATCAGTCAATTGGACCTCTCGTTCAATGCCGGCGTCTCGCAGCGTCATATCAGCTTTATCGAAAGCGGGCGCAGCGTGCCGAGCCGTCAGATGCTGATGGATATCGCGCAGGCACTCGATATCCCGCTGCGCGAACGCAACACGCTGCTGCTGGCCGCGGGCTACGCACCGATGTATGCCGACGCCGCGTGGAATGCGCAAGAGATGCAAAGTGTCACGAATGCACTAGGACGCATGCTGCGTCAGCATGAGCCGTTTCCGGCGCTCGTGATGGACCGCTACTGGAATGTGCTGATGACCAACGACGCCGCGCCGCGCTTCTTCAATTGCTTCATCGACATGGCGGCGCGCAAGAGGCCGCGCAACATGCTGCATCTGGTGTTCGATCCGGATGGCATGCGCCCGTTCGTGGCCGACTGGCAGACCGTGGCGGACAGTCTTATCCAGCGCGTCTACCGCGAGTCGGTGGGGCGCGTAATCGATGACAGAACGCGCGAGTTGCTCGATGCGTTGCGTGCCTACCCGAATGTGCAAACGGGCTTCGAGCCGGGCCATCCGTCGGTTGCGGATGCATCGGCGGCGGCCATGCCGGTGATCCCCATCGGCTTCGTCAAGAACGGCTACGTCATGAAGTATTTCTCGATGGTCGCGAGCGTGGGCACGCCGCAAACGATCGCGGCGCAGGAACTGCGCCTGGAATGCATGTTTCCCGCGGACGACGAAACGGAAGCGCGTCATCTGGAGATGCTCGACGCGGCGCCGCAACCGCACCGCTAGATCAATCGGCGGCTGGCCGCCGTCGCTCCTGAACCACGGCGACGCATTCCAGCGTCGCACGGAAGCATCAGAACTTGTGCCGCACGCCGATGCTGACAATCGCCTGCGACTGTGTCGCCGACGAGTGGCCATTGCCCTTGTCGCTGACCGATGCAGTCGCCGCGACCGGATTGCCGAGCGCATTCAGCGTGCCGCCCGACGCGTGCTGATAGCCGCCCATCAGATACACAGTCGAACGTTTGGACAACGCATACTGCGCGCCGAGTGTCACGTTGTGATATTGCGCGCGTTCATCCACGCCATCCACTTCGCCGCCGCGCGTGTAGCTGTAGCCCGCGAACAGTTGCACGGCCGGACGGATGGTCCATTGTCCGAACACGCCCGCGATGTTGAACGTAGCGTGTCCCTTGAACAGCGAGTCGGCGCCCGAGCGGTATTGCACGTTGCTGTAATTCACGCCGACGATCGCGGGGCCGAAGTCGTACGTCGCGCCCGTCGCGATGATCTGTTGCGATTGCGCGCTCGCGTAGCCTTCGTTAATCGATGAGTTGAACAGGCCGTCGTCCGTGCCACTCCATTTGCCGAGCGTCGCATCGTTCGCGCCGCTCTTGCTGTTGTCGGAGCGTTCGTAGCCGACGCCCACATGCAGCGGACCGTTGCCGTAAGCGGCGCCCACGCTCCACGTGTTCTGCTGCTTCAGGCTGCCGGGCTGGCCACCGAAACCGTACAGCGCACCGAACGTGAAGCCCGCATAGTTCGCGCTCGTGTACTTGATCGAGTTGTTCACGCGCGCGGTCTGATCCAGATCGTCGATGTCGCCCGGATGCGCGCCGTAGCCGCCGACCATCGCCACCGGCGCAACGGGCGAGACGAAGTCGTTCAGCGAGGTGTACTGCCGACCCAGCGTGATCGTGCCGTACTCCTTGCTGCCGATGCCCACGTACGCCTGACGGCCGAACAAACCACCGTTCTGGCCGGTCTTGCCGTTCGTGATGTCGAAGCCGTCCTCGAGTTGAAACAGCGCGTTCCAGCCGCTGCCCAGGTCCTCCTGACCCTTGATGCCCCAGCGGCTGCCGGAGAGGTTGCCGCTCGTCACGGCGACGTTCGAGTGGCCGCTATAGCTGCCGGTGGTGCCGGTACGCTCGTTGCTGCGGTACGAAAGGCCCGCATCGACGATGCCGTACAGCACGACCGAACTCTGCGCGGACGCAATGCCGGCAAACGACATCAACAGGGGTACGGCGATCCATTGCTTTTTCATCGTAGTCATAGCCTGGTTGGAACCTCTATCTCAGGTCGCCTGGTTGGCGATCTCTCTTTTTTCGTGCATACGGAAGCCCGCTCCTGAACAACAGAGCGGACTGCGTGAAGCGGGGAAGGGTGTTCACCGCGCGTGCCTTGCGTGCGGCGTGGCCCTCAGCGGGGGCA
>NZ_JARESS010000071.1:0-30251 GCF_046027915.1 Paraburkholderia sp. RL17-347-BIC-D | reverse complement strand
CTCAAAACCCAAAACTGATCCCCTCTTGACAAGCGGAGTCATATCAACTGTCAGAAATTGAACGAAAAGGACGATTACCTCATTCTCGCGCCGAGGCGTTCCGTACTCGCGTTATTCCGACCGTAGTCATGCATCTAGCCATTGTCCGGCGGAGCGCCGTCCGGTGAATCCGCGAACAGTGTGTGATGCACATTGCGCAGATGCGCGCGCATCGCATTTTTCGCCGCGCGCGCGTCGCGATTCAGGATCGCCTCGCCAATTCGTCTATGGTCCGCGTTCAGCGCGACAGGAATGTTCTCGTCGGCATAAAAGGTCTCGAGATGAGTGAACATGGGGCTGTAGCGCTTGTTCCAGAGAACCGTCATCACCTCGGTCAGCACCGCGTTACCGGTCATTTCGCTGATAAGCAAGTGAAAGCGCTTGTCCTCGTCGAGAAACGCGGCGTTGTTCACCGATTGCGCCTCCAGCATGCCGATGGTTCGCGCCAGCGCTTCTCGCTGCGCATCAGTGCCGTTTTTGGCTGCAAGCGCGGCGATCTCGCCCTCGATCACCGCGCGCGCGGACAGCAAGTCCGCCGCGCTGAACTCCGCGTCCATCAGCGCGGGCTCGATGCGGGCTTCGCCGGGGTGACGGACGAACACGCCGGTGCCGGTGCGGATTTCGACCCAGCCTGCTATCTCGAGTGCGATCAGCGCTTCGCGCACCGACGACCGGCCAACCCCAAGTTGTTTCGACAGTTCGCGCTCGGCCGGCAATGCCTGCCCTTGTTGAAACGTGCCGTCCTTGATAAATCCGATGAGCAACGTCGAAATCTTCTGGTACAAGCGCTCCGCTTTGAGGCTCGGCAGTTCCATCTCTTCACTCCGTCAACTGAATTGCGCGCCCAAAAGTAAGCCGCTATACTGTTTTTGCGGTCTAGTGGCCTGACCACCCGACCAAAAAATTGCTTTTTGTAAGCATAGCATCCCTTCGGGACGGGTCCTTAATAGGCAACGGCATGAAGATGACTTTTCGGTGGTTCGGCCGGGACGACCCCGTCTCGCTGGACTATATCCGTCAGATCCCGGGCATGTACGGCATTGTTTCGGCCATCTACGACGTGCCTGTCGGGGAAGTCTGGCCGCCCGAGAAAATCGTCGAACTGAAGGCCACCGTCCACTCGGCGGGCCTGGCAATCGATGTGATCGAGAGCGTGCCGGTTCATGAAGACATCAAGCTTGGCAAGCCCTCGCGGGACGCATTGATTTCGAATTACGCGCGCACGCTGCGCAATCTGGGCGCGGCCGGAATCAAGGTCGTTTGCTACAACTTCATGCCGGTGTTCGACTGGACCCGGACCACGCTTGCGAAGTGCCTGCCCGACGGTTCGACCACGCTTGCGTTCGACGTGGACACGGTCGCCAGCATCAATCCCGACGACGGAATCCAGTTGCCCGGCTGGGATTTGAGCTACGACGCAGGCCAATTGCGCGCGCTGCTGGCCGAATATGCGTCCTGCAGTGAAGAGCGCCTCTGGGCAAACCTCGAATACTTCTTACAGCGCGTTATTCCCGTGGCGGAGGAAGCCGGAATCCGCATGGCAATCCATCCTGACGATCCGCCGCGACCCATTTTCGGCTTGCCGCGTATCGTCAAGAATCGCGCGGATCTTGAACGCGTACTTTCCATCGTGGATAGCCCGGCGAACGGGCTCACGTTATGTTCCGGCTCGCTCGGCGCAGATACCGCGAACGACGTCGCCGCGATGGTCCGGGAATTCGCCGCCCGGGGATGCATCCCGTTTGCGCACATGCGCAACGTCAAGGTGAACGATAAAGGCGATTTCCATGAGACCGCGCATCGAACGGCTGATGGTTCGCTCGACATGGCGGCGATCATGCAGGCCTACAGCGATGCGGATTACACCGGGTATATCCGTCCGGACCACGGCCGAATGATATGGGGCGAGACGGGCAAGCCAGGTTATGGCCTCTACGATCGCGCCCTCGGCGCGGTCTATCTGAACGGGCTCTGGGAAGGCATCCGCAAGGCAAGGGAGCTGGCCTAGCCCCAACTCGGCATCAAAATCGGAAACGCTGTCATAACAGGAGACAAATGGATGATCGGTTCAGGAAGGCATGTGTGCGCCGTGCTCGCGCTGGCGTCGTGCATGGTGGCGTCTTCGGCGCACGCACAGGTGGCGGCTGGCGATACGTCGCAAAAGAAGATCGCACTGTCCAATAGCTTCGCGGGCAACGCCTGGCGGCAATCGATGCTCAAGAGCTGGGCTGCGGTATCGACTGTTGCGGTGCAGGAAAAGAAAGTCGCCGCCGCGCCTGCGTTTACGACCGCCGAGAACCAGGTGACGGAGCAGGCCCAGCAGATCCAGAACCTGATTCTGCAGGGCTATAACGCGATCGTGATCGACGCCGTCTCGCCCACCGCGCTCAACGGTACGATCAAGAAGGCTTGCTCCGCCGGCGTCGTCGTGGTGTCGTTCGACGGCATTGTCGATGAACCGTGCGCGTATCGTGTTAATTTCGATTTCCGCGGCTGGGGCGAGGCGGGCGTCGACTATCTCGCCAAACGTCTGAACGGCAGGGGCAATATTCTCGAAGTGCGAGGCGTGGCGGGGATCTCCGTCGATAACCTCATGCACGAGGGTGTGCTCGCGGGACTGAAGAAGTACCCGGGCATGAAGCTCGTCGGTTCGGTGAACGGCGACTGGACGCAATCGGTGGCGCAGAAGGCGGTGGCCGGCATCCTGCCGACGCTGCCGCAAGTCGATGGTGTGGCGACCGAAGGCGAGATGTCGTTCGGCATTGCGCAGGCCTTCACGGCGGCCAACCGGCCGGTGCCGCCGATGATTATTGGCAGCACGTATGCGGAGCTCAACTGGTGGAACGAGCAGTCGAAAAACGGCTATCAGTCGCGTTCACTGTCGAATCCCCCGGGCGCGGTATCGTTTGCATTCTGGGTGGCGCAGCAGGTGTTGGCCGGCAAGAATATCCCGAAGGACGTGACCATCAATGTGCCGCTCCTCGATATTTCGCAGGAACAGTTGCAGGCGAAGCTCTCGGCGACGCCGCAGGGCGGCATCAGCGACGTGACCTACACGTTGCCGCAAACGGTCGCGCTGCTCAGCAAGAAGTAAGCTGAATGCGCCCGCCCGCGGCGGGCGCATGAGCCCGACCCAGGCGGTTATGTGGTGTCGGAACCAGACATGCGGAGCATGTGAATGGGCGAAATAAAAAATACGCCAGAGACGGAAGAGACAGGGCGCGAGGCGCTGATCCGGTTCCATGGCATCGGCAAGACATTCGGCCGCGTGCGCGCGCTGACTGACATCAACTTCAGCTTCCTGCGGGGCGAGTGCGTAGGCATCGCCGGGCATAACGGCGCCGGAAAATCGACGCTCATGGCCGTGCTCGCGGGCGTCTTCGAACCTACGCAAGGGCACATCGAGGTCGATGGCGAGTCGTTGCCGGGCTACGACGCCAACGCCGCGCGCCACGCCGGCGTGCGCTGCGTGTTCCAGGAGTTGTCGCTCTGCGCGAACTTGAGCATCGCCGAGAACATGTGCATCGTGCATCCGCAACTGCGTGGGCGCAGTTGGCGGCGGCGGGCGACCGCTCTCATGCGTGCGAAGCTGGAAGAAATCTTTCCCGGCAACGGATTGAGCGGCAACGAACTGGTCTCCGACCTCACGCTCACGCAGCGGCAGATGGTCGAGATCGCCCGGGGTTTCACTATCACCGATACCCCCGTGCGTCTCGTGATTCTCGACGAACCCACCTCGTCGCTCGATGCGCATACCGCGGAACAGTTGCTTGCCTTCGTGCGCAAGGCTGCGCAGGGCGGCATCACGTGCCTGCTTATCACTCACATGCTCGGCGAGATACAGCGTGTGGCGGACCGCGTGATAGTGATGCGCGACGGGAGCATTGTCAGCGTGCTCGCGCGGGACAATCTCAGCCGCAAAGCGATCATCCTTGCGATGGGCCAGCACCTCGAGGTCGACAAGGCGTCGGCCGACCAGCGTGCGCGCCTTCAACGCGCCGACGGCCCGGAGTACCAATGGGCGCTCGGCGCGGGACGGCGAACGAAGATCGACGCTTCGCGCGGCGAGGTGATCGGCTTTGCGGGGCTCGCGGGACAAGGGCAGACGGAGGCGCTGCTAGCCATCTACGAAGCCGCTACCAGCCGCGGAGCTGGTCGCGCGAAAGTGGCTTTCGTGGCAGGCGATCGCGGGCGCGACGGTGTGTTTCCCGTTTGGTCGATCGCGCAGAACCTCGACCTCCGCTGGTTGAGCGGCGGTATGGCTGAAGCGGGCAGGGCCGGGGCGAAGCGCTTGCCGATTCGAGGGCTCGTGGATTTTGCGGCGGCGCGCGCGGTCGTCGAGGCGTGGCGCGTGAAGATCGGGATTCGCGGTGCATCGATGAACGCGGGCATTCTCTCGCTGTCCGGCGGTAACCAGCAAAAGGTGCTGTTCGCACGCGCGCTCGCTTCGGATGCCGATCTGATCCTGATGGACGATCCCACTCGCGGTGTCGATGTCGGCACCAAACGAGACATCTATCAACTCGTGCGCGACGAAGCGGCGAAGGGCCGCACCTTCATCTGGTACACGACCGAGAACGAAGAACTGACGTATTGTGACCGGACCTATGTGTTTCGTTCGGCATCTGTCACGCGCCTGCTGCACGCCGACGAATGCACGGAGGAAGCACTCCTGGCCGCCAGTTTCGAGGAGCATGCCCCTTGACGTTTGCGATTACCCAGGCGCGATTGCGCGCGTTGCTTCCGGCCATCTCGCTGGTCGCCGTGCTCGTGCCGATCCTGTGCCTGCAGCCAGCAACGATGAGCTATTTCGGTTCGAGCCTGTTGCTGAACCTTGCCGTGCCTATCGTGCTCGCGACGCTCGCTCAACTCGCGATCATCACGGTCAACGACCTGGATTTATCGATCGGGCCATTTGTGAGCCTCGTGGCCTGCATTGGCGCGACCCTGCTGGTGAAGCAGCCGTGGCTCGGCGTACTGACGCTGGTGGGCTGCGTGCTGGCGTACGCAGCGGTCGGGGCGCTGATCGAGCTGCGGCAGATTCCATCGATTGTGGTGACCCTTGGCCTGGCGTTCGTCTGGAGCGGGCTCGCGATCGTGTTGCTGCCCTCCCCGGGCGGCACGAGCCCCGAGTGGCTCGGCACGGCGATGAACTACCAGACACCGTGGATCGCAGCACCTATCGTCTGGTCCGCCCTGATCGCAGTGCTTGGGCATCTGTTACTGATGCGCACGTCGGCGGGCGTCCGGATTCGCGGAGCCGGGGGAAATCCACGCGCGATGCGTCGTTTCGGCTGGTCGCTCGTGCGCAGCAAGGCGACGCTTTACGGCATCGCGGGTTTGTTCGGCGTTTTGTCGGGTTTGTCGCTTCTGGGCCTGACCACCTCTGCCGATGCCAATCTCGCTTTGCGTTATACGCTGCTGTCGATTGCGGCCGTGATCCTGGGCGGCGGGGAATTCGTCGGCGGGCGCGTGTCGGTGATCGGTGCGGTGCTGGGCGCGATCACGCTGACGCTTGCCGCGTCGTTTCTCGCATTCCTGAATATTTCGTCGGACTGGCAAGTCGGCATGCAAGGGGCGATCCTGATCGTCGTGCTGTCGTTGCGCGTGATGCTGCAACGCGGAGACCACCAATGAGCCCGCAAACATCCAGCGAAGTGCGCAGCGATAAAGAAGCGACCGTTGCGCTGGTGCCCAGATCCGGCTGGTTGGCCCGGCTCAAAAGCGTTCAGGCGCCGTGGGCCTGGTCGTTCGCGGGTGCGGTTCTGGTCTGGCTGGCCATCGTCTTGATCTTCGGGTTTTCGATTGCGACCAACGTGGCCCAGACGGCGCTGGTGTACGGCGTTTTCATGGTGCTGGTGGGTCTCGGGCAGATGCTTGTCATCACGTCCGGCGTGGGCAACATCGACTTGTCGGTGCCGTCCACGATCGCACTCGCGGGCGTTGTCAGCATGCACGTGATGAACGGGTTGAACGGCCAGATCGTGCTGGGCTTCGCGGCGGTGCTCGGCGTGGGTATCGCGGTCGGGCTCGCCAATTACGCGCTGATCCGCCTGCTTCGCATTCCGCCGATCATCGCGACGTTGTCGTCCAGCTTCATAATCCAGTCGCTGGCAATCACGCAGGGGCGTCAATTGCCGCCGCCGCCTGCTGCGCTCGGGGCGTTTGCAGCCGGTCGCCTCGCGCAGATCCCGTACATTGCACTGGCGGCGTTTGTGTTGTCGCTTGCGCTCGCGTTGCTGCTGCATCGTTCCATCTACGGCCGCCGGCTTTCCGCCATCGGACAGAACTCGCGCGCTGCATGGCTCGCAGGCGTCGATGTGCATTGGACGCGTTGCATTGCCTACGTGCTGTCATCGGTGATTGCGGCGGTCACCGCGCTGCTGCTCGCGGCGGTCTCCGGCGGCGCGTCGCTCGACATGGGCGTGGAGTACATGTTGATATCGATCGCCGTTGTCGTGATCGGCGGCACGCTCGTCACAGGCGGCAAGCCGACCATCGCCGGGGTCTGGGGTGCATCGATGTTCCTGTTTCTCACGAATGCCGTACTCAATGCGGTCGGCGCCGATTCGGGCGTGCGCTCGGTGGTGTACGGTTTGCTGATCATTGTCGTAACGGTCGCGGCCGGCGGCAAGGCGTTGCGATAAAAGCGCGTTCAAAAGGACAAGATAGTGAAATCTGACGAACTTGAAGTACACGATCCCCGTTTTCGCACGCTGGTCCAGCCTAATGCGCCACTGCAAAGGCTCACCGACGAATGCCTGTGGGCCGAGGGGCCGGTGTACTTTCCGGCGACCGACTTGCTGATCTGGAGTGATATCCCCAACAACCGCATGTTGCGATGGGCGCCGGGCATGGGCGTGGGCGTCTACCGGTCCAACTCCAATTACAGCAACGGCAATACGCGCGACCGCGAAGGACGCCTGTTAAGCTGCGAGCACGGCGGCCGTCAAGTCACGCGCACGGAGCACGATGGCAGCGTTGTCGTGCTCGCGTCGCATTACGAAGGCCGGCGACTGAATTCCCCGAACGATCTTGTTGTTGATTCGCACGGCGCGATCTGGTTCACCGATCCTGACTATGGAATCCTGAGCGATTACGAAGGCTTTCGCGCATCGAGCGAAATCGGTAGTTGCAATGTGTATTGTGTTTCGCCAGACGATGGACGCGTGTGCCTCGTTGCCAACGACTTCGTTAAGCCTAATGGACTTGCGTTTTCGCCGGACGAAGCACGTCTGTACATTGCGGACTCCGGTGCGTCGCATGATGTGGATGGGCCGCGCCATATCCGCGTCTTCGACGTCGCCAGCGGCGGAGCGTTGCGCAACGGACGCATATTCGTGGAGATGGAAAGCGGCGTGCCGGATGGCCTGAGGACGGACGAACACGGCAATGTATGGACGAGTGCGGAAGACGGTGTGCACTGCTATGCGCCAGATGGCACCTTGCTCGGCAAGATCCTGATTCTCGAAACGGTGGCCAACCTGACCTTTGGCGGCCTGAGCCGCAACCGGCTGTTCATTACAGCGAGTTCATCGGTGTATGCGCTGCATGTTGGTGTTCGGGGCGCCGCACGCTGAAGCAGAAACAACGTACAGCGCCGGCCAATCAAGCCGGCCGGCGCTTGTGGATTCGTTACTTGCCTGCCACGACTGCAACCACTTCCTCGCGCGTGTATTCCTTGTTCGCGAGCGAGCCCGGCGGCGTTTTTGCCAGCACGGCGTCGAGCTCTTCCGGCTTCACTTGGAGCACGGGCATACGGATGTCGTGCGGCATCTTCTTGCCTGCCAGCAATTGCTGCGTCACCCAGAATGCAAACGTCGACGCACCCGGCGGAATGGTTACCGACATGGTTTCATAGCCGCTCTTCTTCTGATCGGCCCACCACGCGAGTTCTTCCTGGCGATTGCCGAGGATGATGATCGGTGTCGGCCTGCCGGCTGCCTTCAGCGCCTGTGCTGTGCCGAAACCATCGCCGCCTTGCGTGAGGACGCCGTCGATTTTCGGCAACGTCGGCAAGATGCTCGCCACTTCTTTCTGCGCGACTGTTTGTGTCCAGTCGCCATGTACCGATCCGACTACCTTCAGACCCGGATACTTTTTGAGCTCCTCGACCATGCCTTGATGAATCTCGTCGTCGACCGACACGCCGGCCAGTCCGCGGATCTCGAGCAGGTCGCCCTTGCCATTGAGTCGCTTCGCCAGATAATCCACCTGCATTCTGCCCACGCCCTGGAAGTCGACGGCGATTCGGTATGCGCAAGGCTCGGTTGCGATGCCGTCGAACGACACGACCGTCACGCCCGCGGCGCACGCCTGCTTGATCACGCCGTTAAGCGCGGTGGGGGACACAGCGTCGACCGTTATTGCCTTGAAGCCCTGGAGAATCAGGTTCTGGATTTGCTGGACTTGCTCGGTCGCCTGGCTTTCGGCCGTGGTAAATGTGGGTGCGGCTGCCACCACTTTCTGTTTGACTGCGACGTCCGCGACGTCGGACCAACTCTTGAGCATCATCTGACGCCAGCTGTTGCCGGCGTAGTTATTCGATAGCGCGATTTTCAGTGACGATGTATCGCCTGTTGCCACTTGGGCTGACGCCGACATCGCGAACCCGGCAAAAAACGCGACGCTGAAAATCTTGCAAGCCAGTCTGCTTGATCGCACGTGCTGTCTCCTTTCGTATGTAATGTGATTCAAGCGCCGACGACGGTTCGAGCCGCGCTCGTCACTGCATCATTTTGCCGGATTTGAGGGCATACGTGCCATGACTATCGAGGTATTTCGGACGCCGGCACAAAGAGGGCGATGAAAGAAAGCCTGCGAACTCACGTGACGAACCGGCCTTCTCGAATGCGATGCACCAGTTCGATGCCTGATTGATATTGTCAAGTTGAAGAACGGTACGCACGGTCTGCGAGGCTTGCTGACGGAGTGCGGCGAGGTTATGGGCTGCGGGCGTGCGACTCTGGACAAGGCGATACCGGAAGTGTTCGGCCGTATTGCAGAGCGCCTGCCATCGGCGCTGATCAACACGTTGCGCGAACAATGGAACGGGCTGGCAAAGCTGGACGAACAGATTGCAAATATCGAGCGGCGTATGCGCGAGTGGAAGAAGGAAGACAAGGCTGTGAAGGCGATCAGCGAGATTCCTGGCGTGGGACTGCTTACAGCGCCGGTAGCAGCAGCGATGATGGATGATGCGAAATCGTTCAGGTCGGGCCGTGAGTTTGCCGCATGGGCAGGGCTCGTACCGAAGCAAACCGGCACCGGCGGCAAGGTGACCCTGCACGGGTATTGTCGGGTAGCTGGGCGCGGTTACCCGCGTCCAACGGGTCGTGCAGGCAGTGTCGCGTCGACTCGGTTCAAACCGCTTCGACGCATGCGTAGGTGTCTATCTGACGGAGAGCCACAGCACGCCGACCGCGATGGTCAGGACGGTCAGTGGCGGGCCCACCTTGAAGTAGCTCCCGAAGGCGTCCTTCGCTTTCACTCGCTCCGATAACGATATGCGCCATCACGTCGACAGTCAGCGGCAACGGCGATGTCGGCGCCGATCCTAACAGGCTCGTTGTCATTCGAGACGTACTCCGAAGTATCGATTCGTCTGGCGTTGCCCGTCGGAAGTTCGTCGCTTTGCGTAGTGCCGGATGCGTTGCAGGTGTGCTTGCGGAAAAAATAGCGATAAAAGAACTATCGTGGACCGAGCCAACTTTGGTCAAGGGAACGTGCCGGAAGGAGCCGAGCGTACAGGTCATCGCAAACTACGCGGATGGATCGCCCGCGAATGTGTTCTGTGCTCTTCAAAGGTGAGACCTAAGGGGCCGTCGCACTGCACGTTGGTGCAGGAACGACGGATGTCCGGCCAACCTACTAGAAGCGCGTTCTCAAGCCAATACGAGGTATTTTGCGTGGAGCGCCTTCGTGGCTGCCGTCGATCGA
This sequence comes from Paraburkholderia sp. RL17-347-BIC-D, assembly GCF_046027915.1. Taxonomy (NCBI): domain Bacteria; kingdom Pseudomonadati; phylum Pseudomonadota; class Betaproteobacteria; order Burkholderiales; family Burkholderiaceae; genus Paraburkholderia; species Paraburkholderia sp. RL17-347-BIC-D. The sequence goes on along the minus strand of NZ_JARESS010000071.1, from coordinate 20,273 downwards.
AACGACGTGAAATTTCTTGGTGCTCAACGCCGGCTCGTATCGGTTTCGGCAACATGTCCGTGCCACCAACTGGTTATTCTTCACGCCAGATTCGCCGGGTTCGTGGGAGACGTCTTCAGTGATTAGATTGGCAGAATATCCGTACGTGTCCAATCGTGACCGTATCTGAACGCGCGCGGATGTGAAGGTGCTGAACGCGATTTATAGTGGGTTCAGATGACGTCGGCGTGAAGCCGATAGGCAACGACCCATGGCAACAGTTCGTCGGTGCGATTGACTCGGTTGACGGGATACTCTGCAATGAGAATATGCGCGCGCTTCCCGTGCTAACCCTTTGAGTGGGCGTTCCATCGGGGTAAGAGGGGGTGCACTGCTCGCGGGTGGGGACTCCAAAACCGGCAGGCGACGACACCGACGCCTGCTATTGACGCCCGACCCCTCGCTCACGCGCAAGCGGATAAGCGCGCATCGCCAGCCTGCTCGCCTTTGCCGAAAACGCGTTCCACGAACCGTCATCGTGCCGGAAGAAAACGATGGCGGATCCGACCGACCTTAACCTCCCCATGCTGTCACTTTCGGTCCGAAACGCCGGAATTTCGGTTGCCTAATAGACAAATTTTCGAAATAAATTGCCGCCAAAGCATCGCCCATCCGTCGCGCCCAAACGCCGAACTCAATTGCGCCTGCGCGACGCCAGCGCGCCGAGGCTAGAAACTCAGGGTTTCGTGTGCCTTGACGATGTCGCCGGCCACGGTCTCGATCTGTTCGCGTTTGAGCATCGCCTGTGAGCGCAGCAGCTGATACGCATCTTCTTCAGACATGCCGCGCGAGTCCATTACGATCCGGGTGGCCTGCTGGATCACCCGAACTTTCGCCTGCTTCTGCTCAAGCCGCTCGATGTATCGCTCACGTGCGCGGGATGCCTTGAATTGTGTGAGCGCGACGGCGATGGCGGTCAATAACCCAAACGAGCGGACCGGCGACGGGATCGTAGCGAACGCATTCAACCGCAGCACCGCTTCGATGGTGATCGGATTTTCGTAAGTCACGACCGGAATTACAGGCGGCGACGTGCTGGTTCCGAGCCACGGATAATCGACTGACAGCGTCTCAGGACGCATCGCCATGACGACGAGGCCGGTGTCGCAAGGCAGGCTATCGAGGCGCGGCCAACATACCTGCACCTCACAACCGATGCGCTGAAGCTGCGCGAGCAACTCTTCACCGTCCTGATCCTGCGGATGAATCACAACGACTTTTAGCGAACGCAGGTCGCGCAGGATCACCGGCGTCTGCGCGGTCCCCTTCATCGATCCGCTCCCGCGCGCGCGAGTTGAGGATGCGCGTGCGCGGTCCACGCTGGCGTGCTGTGAGAGACGACGTAGGGATCCGCCTTCACGCGTTCGGGCGCGCGCCCGATGATATCGAAACGGCCATGCGCGTCGACCCGGCCGATCAACGGGTGCAGGTATGTGTGGTTATTGTGCTCGTCGATACGCACGCGGCCTTGCGGCGCGTCGAATTCGAGTCCGGGCAACACGCGCAGCAACAGCGTCGGGTCGTCGGAGCCGACGCGGCGGATCGCATCCGCGAGCAGATGCACCTGGAAATAGGAGGCTTCCCAGCACATATTGGTCGGCTGATCGTCGCCGAAGCGAGCCTGATAGCGGGCGACGGCGCCGAGGTTCGCGGCTGTATCCACACTCTGGAAGTACGCGGCTGAGGTGATGTGTCCTTGTGCGAGGTCGTTTCCCATTACTGCGATTTCGGCTTCACTGGTCATGTGGCTAGCGATAGGTGTGCGGTACGGATCGAGCCCGACCTGCGCAAACGCACGGTACAGATGCGGAATGCCTTCTCCCACTACCGTGGAGAAAATGAAGTCGGGTGCGAGTTGCTTGATCCGCTTTGCGGCATCCAGATAACTCTCCCACGGCGCATCGAGCGACAGATAGGTTTCGTCCACCTTTTCTCCGCCGCGTTCGAGAATCAGATCGCTCATCACGCGATTCGACTCGTATGGGCACACATAGTCTGAACCGATCATGCTCACGCGTGAGCCGAACTGCGTGAGCATGAAACTGGCGAGCGGCAAGGTGTTCTGATTTGGCGCCGCGCCAGTGTAGATCACATTACGGCTGTATTCGAAGCCTTCATACGGAGTCGCATAGAAGAGCAGCGCATTGTGCCGTTCGACAATCGGAATGACCGCCTTGCGCGTGCTGGACATGTAACAGCCAACGATGATCCGAACCCGGTGTTCGAGAATCAATTGTTCTGCGAGGTCGGCATAACGCCGCGGCTGGCATTGCGGATCTAAACAGACGAGTTCAATCTCGCGTCCGGACACGCCGCCTGCGCGATTGATCTCCTCCACTGCAAGCATTGTGGCTTGCAGTTGAGTGAGTTCCGCGGCCGAGGTTACGCCTGAGCGTGAATACAGGACGCCAATTCTGATTGGGTCCGAGGTACGGCTGGCATCAATACGAGTCATTCGTCAAAACCAATGGTCGCCAGGGAAGTGCACTGTTTGTGCGTGTAGCACGTGACTGGTGCGCACTCGCACTGACTTTGTGCGGTGCTCAAGCAGTCAGTCGCGCAAAGTGCTTTATTTATAATGCCTCCCGAGTTGACCGGGACGCAACTAATCAATTTGCACCCGCTGCGCAAAAGGGTTTTGCGGCACGCACCCCCGCCAAACGCAAACCGCTGGCATGGCCATTGCTTCTACGGTGACGCTGACCCGCCGTGCATAGCGGTGACCCACAGCATTTATTTCGCTGTTCGAGACAAAGGCGTCTTGAGCGGCACCGGCCAAAAAAGCCCGAATCCAGCTTGTCTGGTTTCGGGCTTTTTGCGTTTGCGATTTCTAATCCATGTCGGAGTGAAGCAAATGAAAAGACGTACTTTCCTGTCGGCAGTCGGCTCCGGATTGGTGACCGCTGCGGGCACTGCGCTACCTAAGGCTGCGTTTGCCGCGGGAACCAGCGATCCGATCAAGCTCGGCCTGCTGTTTTCGCAATCGGGCACGATGGCCAATGGCGAGTCGCTGCTAAAAGATACGGCGCTGATGACGATCGATCAGATCAACGCCAAGGGTGGCGTGCTCGGGCGCAAGCTTCAGGGCGTTGTCGTCGATCCGGCGTCGGATTGGCCCATGTATGCGCAGCTCTCGAAGCAATTGATTCTGCGCGACCAATGCGCGGCGCTGTTCGGCTGTTGGACATCGGTGTCGCGCAAGTCGGTGTTGCCGGTGGTCGAGTCGCAGGACAGTCTCTTGTTTTATCCGCTTCACTTCGAAGGCGAAGAGCAGTCGAAGAACGTCGTCTATCTGAATTCGCCGCCGAGCAGCTCGGTGCTCCCGGCGATCAATTACCTGATGAGTGACCAGGGCGGCGGTGCCAGGCGCTTCTATATGATCGGCAGCGACTACGTCTGGCCACGCACGATCAACAAGATGCTCAAGGGCTATCTGAAGACCAAGAACATTCCGGACTCGGCATGGCGCGAACATTACGTTCCATTCGGACAGTCGAACTTCCAGACCATCGTGCGCGATATCAAGGACTTCGCCGCGCAACCGGGCGGCCAGGCCATCGTCGTGATGACCGTGGTGGGCGATTCGATTCCGGCGATGTTCAAGGAAACGATCAATCAGGGCGTGCGCGCCACCGATATTCCGATTCTTGGCCTGGACGTGGTCGACAGCGATCTAGAAGGTCTCGATACGAAGCCGCTGGTCGGCCACCTCAGCTGCTGGTGCTATTTCCAGAACGTCGATACGCCGCAGAATCGCCAGTTCAAGAGCGACTGGAAGACCTACGTCAGCGCGCATAACCTAAAGCATCGGCCGGACATGGTGATCGACCCAATGGTGTCGACCTACCTCGGCATCAATCTGTGGGCGCAGGCTGCCGCGAAAGCGCATTCCACCGGCACAGACGCGGTGCGCAAGGCGCTCGCGGGTCAGTCGATGGTCGATCCGGCAGGTTACACGGTGAAGATGGATGCTTCCACGCAGTACTTGTGGCGGGGCGACATGATCGGCTCGATCAACGCGACTCAGGGCTTTGACATTTTGTGGAAGTCGAAAGACATCGAGAGGCCCGTGGCATTTAGCCCGTTCATCGGCAAGGCTTGACAGTCCCTGTCGCACAGTCAGCAGTTGTGGGACCGGCATACGCAAGGATGCCGGTCCCCTAGCAGGATCGAATGGAAATACCCATGATCAATTTCAGGCAGATCTTTTTCGCGATCGCTTGTCTGGCGCTTGCTTGGGCCACTACCGCGAGCGCCGCACCGGGCCGCGCTGCGATGCTCACGTCGTTCTGCTCGACGAACGGCGATAAGGCCGCTGTGCTAGAGCAACTCGTCGAAACCGGCGTGTCGGACGATACACACGAGCGTGCGTGGGCGCGTCAGATAGTCGATGCGATCCGTAACGGCGCGCTCCTGTGCGGCGCCGACGGTCAGGCGACGCTGCAAGGAAACCCCGCTCTCGACGCCGCGACCCTCCAGCCGCGTGCCAATGGGCCGGCGGATTCGCCCTATGTGCCGAGCATCGTGATGATGCGCAAGCTCGCAGTCGTGTCGGCGGAAATGGACCTGTTCTCGCCACAGGAAGACACCCGCGCGACGGCCGCGCGGCAAGTCGACAAGTTCTTTGCATTGCTCGATCCCACTATCGTCGCCCGTGCGGTCAGGGCGCAGCACGACCCGGATATCGCGACCGTTCTCAGGCTGGCGCTGGCCAAGCGCGGACTGAACAGCAACGTCAAGGCGGACCGCCTGGCGGCGATCAAGGCTGTGGCCGAGGTGCCGAGCGAAACCGCGCGCACCGCGCTGGCGAACTTTGCGGCGCAAAGTTCCGTGAGATCGGATCCCGACGTGCTGGCTGCAGTGCAGGGCGCGATCCGCAACATGGATACGTGGCTGTCGCTCGGCAAGGGCTTGTCGATTCTGTTTAGCGGCTTGAGCTATGCCGGCGTGTTGTTGCTGACGGCGCTCGGTTTGTCGATCGTGTTCGGCCTGATGGGCGTGATCAATCTCGCGCATGGCGAATTCATCATGATCGGTGCGTACGCGACGTATCTCGTCGAACGTTTCATGCAGGCGCATCTGCCAGGCCTGTTCGACGCCTACATTTTCGTAGCGATTCCCGTGGCGTTCGTGATCTGCGCAGCGTGCGGCATGTTGCTCGAATTCTTCGTCATCCGGTTTCTGTATCGCCGGCCGCTGGAGACGCTGCTTGCCACATGGGCGGTCAGCATTGCGCTGATCAAGCTGATTCAGGTGCTGTTCGGCTCGCAGAACGTCGAGTTCATCACGCCCGGCTTTCTCAACGGCGGCATGCAGGTCGCGCCCGGTTTTTTCGTGACCTACAACCGCGTATTTGCAATCGTGCTCGCCGCGCTGATCTTCGTGGCGACCTTCGCCCTGGTGCGCTTCACGAAGCTTGGGCTGCTGATGCGCGCCACCACGCAGCTGCGCGACATGGCACGCTGCCTTGGCGTACCCGCCGAGCGCGTCGATCGCATCGCGTTCGGCCTGGGCGCCGGCCTCGCGGGACTGGCCGGCGTGGTGCTGACGCAGATTGCCAGCGTCAATCCGTCGATGGGCACGGGCTTCGTCGTCGACTCGTTCATGGTGGTGGTGCTCGGCGGTGCGGGCAGTCTCGCGGGGACAGTCGTGTCGTCGCTCGCGCTCGGCGAAATCAACCAGTTTATCGAACCGTTCTACGGGGCAGTTGCCGCCAAGGTGGCTGTGCTTCTGCTCATCGTGCTGATTATCCAGAAGCGCCCGCAAGGACTCTTCGCATTGAAGACCCGCGTATGAATACGTTTCCTGATCCGCGTAACAGCAGGAGAGTCACCTTGTCGGCGTTCGCAACGAAATGGCTGGGCCAGTCCGTGGAGGTCGGTATCGTCCCGCTGCTGGTCCTGCTGGCGCTCTATCTACCCTTTGCCTATTTTGTGATTCCGGAGTCGAATGCGTTGCATCTGTCGCTGTTCGGCATCAACCTGATCGGACAGATCATGTGTTTCGCGCTGCTCGCGCTGGCGCTCGATCTGGTCTGGGGTTATGCGGGCATCCTGAGCCTCGGGCACGGCATCTTCTTCGGCATAGGTGGCTATATGATGGCCATCTATCTGCTGAACGGCGCCTATGCCGAAACGCACGTATTGCCGGACTTCATGCAATACATGGGCGCCGGCGACTTTCCCGCGGTATGGAAGATGCTGTCGCGGCTCGATGTCACGATCGTCGGCACGATCATCGTCACCGTGCTGGTCTCGGGCGCGTTCGGCTTCGTCACGTTCCGCTCGCGCATCAATGGCGTGTACCTGTCGATCATCACTCAGGCGCTCACCTACGCGCTGATGCTGCTGTTGTTCATCAACGACGTGGGCCTCGGTGGCAACAATGGCATGACCGGTTTTACGAGCATCGCCGGTCGCAAGATTGCCGATACGTCCACGCAGATAGGCCTCGCCGTATGTTCGTGCCTGCTACTGGTGGTGGCCTATGTCGGCGTGCGTTTTCTCGCGCGCTCCACTTTTGGCCGGGCGCTGATCGCGGTGCGCGACGACGAAGCGCGGATGCGTTTTCTCGGCTACCGCACGCATACGCTGAAGCTCTTCGCGTGGTGTCTCTCGGCGGTACTCGCGGCGTTTGCCGGAATGCTATATGTGCCGCAGGTCGGCATCGTCAACCCGACCATCGTTTCGCCACAACTGTCTGTCGAGATTGCCGTGTGGGTTGCCATCGGTGGGCGCGGCACCCTGATCGGCGCGATCGTCGGAGCTATCGTGATCAACGGACTCAAGTTCTGGCTGACCGCGCAACTGCCGGCGCTGTGGCCGTTCATTCTTGCTGGCGTGACTCTCGTGATCGTCGTCTATTTCGGCAATGGCCTGTGGGGTACGCTCAAGGCCGCCGGCGGCGAAAGCAGGGGGGGCGGCCAATGAACCATCCACAACCGGCCACCGCCATCTACATCAGCGGCCTGTCTGTCACGTTTTCCGGCTTCGCGGCGATCACGAACCTGTCGATGGAGTTTCGATACGGCGAGATTCGCGCCATCATCGGTCCGAACGGTGCGGGCAAGACGACCTTGATGGACGTCATCACGGGAAAGACCCGGCCGGCAGGCGGCGAGGTCTTTCTGAACAAGGTCACGAATCTCGCGACGCTCGACGAAACGTCTATCGCGCGCCTCGGCATCGGCCGCAAGTTCCAGAAGCCGAGCGTGTTCGAAGCGTTGCGGGTTCGCGAAAACCTCGAACTGGCGATTCGCAACGGTCGCGGATATGCGGAGATGGTTCGCTCGCGCCTCGGCGCACAGCAGAACCGGCGTATCGACGACGTGCTCGAGACGATCGGTCTCGAGAATGAAGGACCCCGGATGGCTGGCACGTTGTCACATGGCCAGAAGCAGTGGCTCGAAATCGGCATGCTGCTTGTCGCCGATCCGCAAGTGATCCTGCTCGATGAACCGGTTGCCGGCATGACCGACCACGAAACCGCACGCACCGCCGAACTGATCACGCGGCTCAAGTCGCCCGAGCGGGCGGTGGTGGTGATCGAGCACGACATGGATTTTGTCGGCAGGATCGCGGACCTCGTAAGCGTGCTGCATGAAGGGCAGTTGCTGGGCGAGGGATCGATGGAGAGCGTGCGCAATGATCCACGCGTGATTCAGGTTTATCTCGGACGGTGAGCATGCTGAAGATTTCCGCACTCAATCAGTTTTACGGCAGCAGCCACACGTTGCGCGACGTGTCGCTGAACGTAGCCGACGGCGCCTGCACCGTCGTGCTCGGCCGCAACGGCGTGGGCAAGACGACCTTGTTGAAGTGCCTCGTCGGGCTGTTGCCGGTCAAAGCCGGCGAAATCGAACTGGCGGGCCAGCCGCTGACCCGCACGCCGTCGCACCGGCGCGTACTGGCGGGTCTGGGCTACGTGCCGCAAGGACGCGAGATTTTTCCGCAACTCAGCGTCGAAGAAAACCTGCGCATCGGCGCCTACGCGGGCGAGAGCAATCAGACCGCCAAGGGCAAGCAATTTTCCTTCGACGACGTCTTTCATACCTTTCCTGTGCTGAAGACGATGCGCGGGCGCATTGCGGGGAATCTGTCCGGCGGACAGCAGCAGCAGCTTGCGATTGGCAGAGCGCTACTGACCAATCCAAAGCTGCTCATTCTCGACGAGCCGACTGAGGGCATTCAGCCGTCGATCGTGATGGAGATCGAGGCGGTGATCCGTTCGCTGAAAGGATCGCTGTCGATCCTATTGGTAGAGCAATTTTTCGATTTCGCGCAGGCGGTAGCCGACGACTATGTCGTGCTGGTACGCGGCCAGGTCGTGTCGGCTGGGGCCGGGGACCAGATGGAAGCCAATAACGTCAGAGCGTTAATTTCAGTGTAATGCGGCGTCAGCGTTGCGCCCATTCACATCGACAACCCACATTTGAACAGGAAACACCATGATGAACTGGCTTGAACAATCGATCATGTACACGCGCGGCGTCGCTCGCGGCCAGGTCCGCGAAACGCACGAACTCAGCGAATCCCGTCAGGGCACATTTCACTACACCATCGGACCATACTCGACGCCGGTGATGAAGATTGCCCCGGGCGACCGGGTTGTGGTTCAGACACGCGACGCATTTGACGGCAAGATCCTCACGGAAAAGGATCTGCCGAGTCAGAAGCTCCGGGTGCCGTTCCTGAATCCGCAAAGCGGCCCGATCATGATCGAAGGCGCGGAGAAGGGCGACGTGGTGGCGGTATACATCGAATCGATGCTGCCGCGCGGCGACAATCCGCGCGGCACCTGCTGCCTGATTCCGCGCTTCGGCGCGCTGACCGGTACGGAATACACCGCAACGCTTAATGAGCCGTTGCCCGAGATCACCCGCAAGATCGACGTGGACGAAGAAGGGGTCTACTGGAGCAAGCGCGTCACGCTGCCGTACAAGCCACATATCGGTACGCTGAGCCTGTCGCCGGAAATCGACTCGATCAATTCGCTCACGCCGGACAACCACGGTGGCAATATGGACGTGCCCGACATGGGCCCGGGCAGCATCACTTATCTCCCGGTGCGCTCCGCCGGTGCGCGGCTCTTTATCGGCGACGCGCACGCCTGCCAGGGTGACGGCGAAGTGTGCGGCACCGCCGTCGAATACTCCAGCACGACCACGATCCACGTCGATCTGATCAAGGGCTGGCACATTGAATGGCCGCGCCTCGAAACCGATGAGCTACTGATGGCGATCGGCAGTGCGCGCCCGCTTGAAGACGCGACGCGCATCGCGTACCACGAACTGGTGTTGTGGATGGAAAAGGAATACGGCTTCGACCGCTGGGATGCCTACATGATGCTCAGCCAGTGCGGCAAGGTGCGGCTAGGTAACTTCGTCGACCCGAAGTATTCGGTCGGCGCGGCGATCAGCAAGAAGTATCTCGCACCGGCTGCTTGAGGAGACGCCACCATGGATCTGAAACTCAACGGTTTGAAGGCACTGGTCACCGGCGGCACCAAAGGTATCGGCCGTGCCATTGCGCAAACGCTAGCCGTAGAAGGCGCGGACGTCGCGCTCTGCGCGCGTGATGGCGCCGCCGTCGAACAGACGGTGGCCGGCATCGTGCAGGTCAGCGGTGGTGCGGTCAAGGTGTGCGGCGCCTCGGTCGACGTTTCTAACGGTCCGGCGTTACAGGCCTGGACACGTGACGCCGCCGCGCAACTCGGCGGCATCGACATTGTGGTCGCCAATGTGAGCGCGCTGTCGATCGGCAACGATCTGGAATCGTGGCGCAAGGAGTTCGAAACCGACCTGATGGGCACGGTCAACCTGGTCGACGCCGCGATGCCTTTTCTCGAAGCGAGCAAGGCTGCCTCGATCGTCGCGATATCGAGCGTGTCCGGCCGGGAAATTGACTTTGCCGCCGGCCCTTACGGGACCTTCAAGGCGGCGCTGATCCACTACATGCAAGGCCTCGCGTACCACCTCGCGCCGAAGGGCATCCGCGCGAACGCCGTGTCGCCGGGCAACGTCTATTTCGAAGGCGGTGTGTGGGATCACATCGAACATAACGATCCGAAGCTGTTCGCGGAAGCACTCGCGTTGAATCCCAGCGGACGCATGGCGCGCCCGCAAGAGATCGCGAACGCGGTCGCGTTCGTCGCGAGCCCGGCGGCGAGCTTCGTGAGCGGGGCGAATCTGGTAGTGGATGGCGCGCTCACGCGTGGGGTGCAACTCTAAGTGCAGAGAAGCTGCGTCACGCAGGTCGATTCGACAAAAAACCAAGGAGCCTTGGCGATAATGAAAGAATCTATTCACTTCTGACTGCCGGCCACTCAACCGGCACGGCGACCCCGCTGCCGGCATCTCTCGATCGCAAATCTGCTGGCGATATGCGGCGCGCGTTCGGCATCGGCAATTGAACGCGTTCAATCACGTATCGCGGGGCCGCTGTCCTGATATCTACTGAGACGGGCGGTCAATCCTCAGCGTTCACCCCTCGCGGCGCTTATACGTCCGTATAAGCGGGGTACCCTAACGCGGCATCGGCATATCCAACCGTAGAGTAGATTCGCCCTCGGGCTCGACCTAATCTTCTCTCATCGCTACACCCTCGCTGTTACATCAGCGGAAAGCTCGCGGTTCGGCTCCCCCCGACATGGCGCTTCCGGATGCCCGCCCGGCCGATTTCCTCGTTTGCGCCTTCAAGGAATCATCGTGTCACATGTTCTTCATAGCTGGATCCATATCCAAAGCAACTCATACGACGGGTACGCGATCGTGCCGTGGCCTGGCAGGACCGTTTATCGCCGTACGGTCGGCTTCTCCTCAGTACGTATGCAATGGCTGCACATTCAGAACCTGTTTGACCGCTACCTTTGTTCAACGACTGTTTCACTCTCTCCTGAAGAGGGGCGCGATCTTGAACGCTGAACACAATGCGAATTTGCACATGCTTTCTCCGGGCCCCGACGATGCATTCAACCCAGTCGAGGTCGGGCCCGCAGACGAGGCTGTGAGTCTTGCTTTACTGGCTCTGCGACGCGTACTGCTGAATACCGATCCCAGCGTCATGTTGTGCAGCGCGCCGGAGCGGCCCGCAGACACGGGTCGCGCGTGCTTACATGCAAGGGCGGAACGATGAAGTGGACCGCGGATACCTTAGCGATCCTGCGCGATTTGCGCTCACTGAAAGTTGTTGTGATTCATCCACAGGATCAGGATGGCGACGAGCTTCTCGCGCAACTCCACCGCATTGGGTGCGACGTGGAGGTCTGCTGGCCGACACTCGACAGCTTGCCCTTCGGAACCGGGCTAGTGCTGATGGCGCTACGCCCCGAAACCCGCTCGGTCAATTTCCCGTGGCTCGGAACCAGCATGTCGCCGCCTGTGATTCCGGTGGTGACCTACGAAAATCCGATCACCGTCGAAGCGGTGCTGCGCCTGAACGCGCTGGCGGTGATACCGTCGCCGGTGCGCTCATTCGGATTGATGACCGCGATTGCGGTGGCGTTGACGCAATGTCAGGCATTGCGAATGCGCGATCGATACATTGAACGGCTCGAGAAGAAGCAAGCGAGCGTTCGGGTGATCCAGCATGCCACGCAGCTCATGATGGAAAGGCGCGGCGTATCGGAAGAACACGCGTATCAGTTGCTACGCTCAAAGGCGATGCTCAAGCGCGAGCAGATCGAGGTGGTAGCAAGCGAGATCGTCAAGGCGCACGAAACGCTGACTCTTTAGCCCACAAGAATCGTGTCCCATGCGCAAGCTCACACCGCAGACACAGGCCGCGCCACGCGCCCGCGGCCGTTGTCTCTATGCTACCCACGGCCGACGAACGGCATCTTGCTAGCCATAACGGTCATGAACTGCACGTTCGCTTCGAGTGGCAAATCGGCCATATAAAGGACCGCGCCAGCGACGTGCTCGACATCCATCAGCGGTTCGACGGCAATTTCGCCGTTGGCCTGTGGCACTCCCTTTGCCATGCGTGCCGCGAGGTCGGTGAGAGCGTTGCCGATGTCGATCTGTCCGCAGGCGATGTCGTACTTGCGTCCGTCGAGTGATGTCGATTTGGTCAGGCCGGTGATCGCATGCTTGGTGGCCGTATAGGCGATACTGTTCGGACGTGGTGCGTGCGCGGAGATCGAGCCGTTGTTGATGATACGTCCGCCGCGCGGCAGTTGCGTTTTCATCAGCGCGACGGCAGCGCGCGTGCAGAGGAAGGCACCCGTCAGATTCGTGTTCACGACGGCGTGCCAATCTTCCAGACTGAGTTCGTCGATATCGACGGCCGGTGCGCCACGGCCAGCATTGTTGAAGAGAAGATCGAGGCGGTTGTAGCGTTGTCGTATCGTGTCGAAGAGAGCGGCGACGCTAGCGGCGTCGGTGACGTCGGTGGGAACAGCAAGTGCCCCTTGGCCGAGTTGCTGCGCCTCTTCGGCTAGCGCCTCGAGGGGTGCTTTGTTTCGTCCAGCGAGCACCACACGGTAGCCGTGCTGAAACAGCTTGCGAGCGGTGGCGCGTCCGATACCGCTGCCTGCTCCAGTGATCAATGCGATCTTGCCGACTTCTGAACTCATGAGACAAACCTCCATGTATCAATACGATGCACATACGATCAACACGCGCAAACAGTAATCGCGAGTTCTATCGCAATGGTGAAAAGCTGGTTGAGAAAGCCTATTTCGTCTGGACGCGAGTGGGCAGCGTATGACCAGCCCAGTCGCGTCCATTCACAACAACAGGTAGCGATTAGTTGCTGGCGATTTCGTGGCTGGATAGCAATTCGATTGCCCTGCACAGAGCCGAGTGGTCGAGCTTGCTCATGCCGTTCGCGGCGCAAGCGTTCATCAGTTCCTGCGCGGACGCAGTATGAGGCAAGGAAACGCCAAGCGCCTTGGCGCCCTGCAAGGCGAGGTTGAGGTCCTTCTGGTGCAGCTCGATGCGGAAGCCCGGATCAAATGTTCGCTTGATCATCCGCTCGCCGTGCACTTCCAGAATCCGCGACGCTGCGAATCCGCCCATCAGTGCCTGGCGCACTTTCACCGGATCCGCGCCAGCCTTCGAGGCAAAGAGCAGCGCTTCTGACACCGCCTGAATATTCAGGGCGACGATGATCTGATTCGCCACCTTGGTGGTCTGGCCATCGCCGTTACTGCCGACGAGCGTGATGTTCTTGCCCATCAGTTCAAACAAAGGCTTGACCTTGTCGAACACCGCCTGCGACCCACCGACCATGATCGTCAGCGACGCGGCCTTCGCACCCACTTCGCCACCCGATACCGGAGCATCGAGATACTGGCATCCGAGTTCGTTGATCTTTCTGGCGAACTCCTTAGTCGCAATCGGCGAAATCGAACTCATGTCGACCACGATCTGGTTCGCACGGAGTCCGCTTGCTACACCGTTTTCCCCAAAGAGCACTGACTCCACGTGTGGGGTATCGGGCACCATCAGGATCACAATGTCGGCTTGCTGTGCCACCGCGTTGCCGGACTCGCAGAGCGTCGCGCCATTCTCGATCAAGCCCGACGGCGCGGGGTTTCGATCATGCACAAAGAGTTGATGGCCGCCTTGCTGCAGATTGGCGGCCATTGGCGCACCCATGACACCCAGACCGATGAATCCAACTTTTTCCATAACTTCCTCTTCAATGAGTTCTTCTTAAATCGTTGACAGTGGCGACAAGCTATTACGCCGCGGAGCGCAATACTTCGGGGTTGAGACAGGTCTGCGGCTTCTCGCCTTTCAGAACGCTGATGACGTTTTCCGTCGCGATCTTACCCATCGCAAGGCGGGTCTCGATCGTCGCGGAAGCGATGTGCGGTACGACAAGCACGTTATCCAGGCTGCTCAATCCTGGCTCGAGTTCGGGTTCGCGCTCGAACACGTCGAGGCCGGCCCCCCAGATTACCTGGTCGCGCAGCGCGGCAACCAGTGCCTTTTCATCGACCAGCGGACCGCGGGCTGCATTGATCAGGATGGCTGTGCGCTTCATCTTCGCAAGCTCAGCCGCGCCGATGTAATGCTGCGTTTCCGGCAGGAGCGGCAGGTGCAACGACAGATAATCCGACTCGCACAGGAGCGTTTCCTTGTCGACGAATGTCGCGCCGACCTGACGTTCGAGTTCGGGATTGCGCTGTGCGTCGGTGTAGATCACCTTCATATCGAAGGCGGCCGCCTTGCGCGCAAATTTCGATCCGATCCGACCCATGCCTGCGACACCCAGAGTTTTGTTGTCGACGTCCTGGCCGATAAATGCCATCGGCGCCCATCCTTGCCACTTATCGGCACGCACGAAGCGTTCGGACTCAGAGATGCGCCGTGCTGTCGCAAGCAATAGCGCCCATGCATGGGTTGCCGTGGCGTTGTCAAGCACACCCGGCGTATTGGTCATGATCATGCCGCGTTGGGTCGCCGCCTGCAGGTCGAAGTTGTTGAAGCCAACCGCGTAGTTCGCGAAGATCTTGCATTGCGGGCCGGCGGCATCGAGCACTTCGCCGTCAATTGTGTCGGTCAGTAGGGTGATCACGGCGTCCCGACCCTGCACTGCTTTCAGCAGTTCATCGCGCGTGAGTGCCCGATCATGCGGATTGACCTCGACGTCGTGAAACTGCCGCAGATCGTCAATTGTCTCTTGCGAGATCATGCGTGTCACATAAACGTTAAACCGTTTCATTGATTGTTCTCTTGTTAAAACACGATACAACACTGCAAAAAGATTACCCGCGCATACCTCATGGCGCGTGGCCCTGCAAGCTGCATGGAGTCCCGAAACGGGCAAGTTCGTCGGCGACAGCCTGATCTTCGGCCGGCGTGAGGCCACTGATACCGATCGCCCCGATCACGTTGCCCTGCGCGTCGCTTAGCACCGCACCGCCGGGCAACGCAGTCAACAATGGATCGCAGAAATAGCTGATGGGAATTTCCTCGCGGCGCAGCCGCGCATGGAATGCGTCCGTTGTCACACCCAGACGGGTAGACGTGTAAGCCTTCTGGTGCGCTAACTGGATGCCGCGCACGGGAGCATCGTCCATCCGCAAAAATCCAACGAGGAAGCCGTGGCTATCACACACGGAAATGCACACCGGCTTGCCAAACTGCTGGTGCACTTTATCGACGGCGCGTGCGAGCAGTGCCTGCGCCGACTGGAGGTTCAAATGGCTCAATAGGTTCGCCTAGTCTTTGTGGGTTGAGGATCCGGTCGGAGATGAATGGTTAAAGTCCATCGCGTCACTCCGCTGCCCGCCGCTCCGGACGGTGGGCAGCGCCGTCTTTTGGGCCGGGCGCTCGAAGGCACGCGCGGCGACTCCATTCAGCTTACCGACGATTCGGTGCTTGACTGTGCGCGCGACCCGCAGCCGCACCCCGAGCCATGCTGATGCGTGTACACCGCACGTTCGTGGACTCGGCGTTCGGCACTCCCGGACGAGGACATCAATGCCAGTGCAGGCATGGCCAGCATGCGCTGTGCGATAGCGCTACATGTTGGGCAAGCACAGGTCGCGTCGCGTTCAGCGACAGGACGCATGACGGAGAACGTGCCACAGGTTTCACAACGATAGGGATAAATCGGCATCGCCTTTCTTTCCTCTTTCTTCGAAATCAATAGATGATTTGCGCGATTACCGACAGCGTCGTCGGCCACAGAATGTTCACCGTGCCTGCACCGACCGGTTCCAGCATCGTGACCGGGCAGTCCGGTCTCAATGCCTTGTGACGGTGCCTGTCAGCCTCGCACAGAATCCGCGGCCCGATGCCGTTCCCTCAACGCTTGGGCAAGTACTTTTTGTCGACCTTGCAGATATAGGTGTATTTCGGATTCACCATCTGGGTACAGCGCGCTTCCGCGATCTGGCCGAGCAGCATGTAGGCTTCGGCACCGGGAATGCCGTAGCCCTCTTCCAGCCAATAGACCATTTCCTCGAACGCGATACGCAGCGCGTCGTCGAGCGGCCGCGCGCAGCCGACGGTACAGATGTGCGTCGGCGTCTCGATGCGCGGCCAGATCATGCGGCTCGGCGCGCGGACGAGATCGACCTTGAGCTTCAGGTGGCCGCGAATCTCGATTGCTCCCATGCCGTTACACTCGGCGTCGCCCTGCAATGCATGCACGTCGCCGAAATACAGGTACGCGCCTTCATGGAACACCGGAAACATGATGCGATTGCCGTTCGTGACTTCCTGGATGTCCAGGTTGCCACCGTGGGTACCGTTGTCGACGGTGAGCGTGCCGCCCGCCACCGGCGCCACGCCGATCACGCCGATCATCGGCTTGGCTTCCAGCTTGAGCGAGTCGCTCCAGTGAACGATGCCATTTTCGACGACGACGTTGCGATTCTGGATGCCGAATTCCTTCTTACGGACCCAATCCGGAAAAATCCCGATGCCCGGCCACAGCGCGGTATAACCGAGGCCGTGCACGCCAACTTCGAGGACGTCGATGACGACCATATCGCCAGGCTTCGCGCCGCGCAGGCGCACAGGCCCGGTGGCCGGATTGACGAACG
Source organism: Paraburkholderia sp. RL17-347-BIC-D (assembly GCF_046027915.1). Taxonomy (NCBI): domain Bacteria; kingdom Pseudomonadati; phylum Pseudomonadota; class Betaproteobacteria; order Burkholderiales; family Burkholderiaceae; genus Paraburkholderia; species Paraburkholderia sp. RL17-347-BIC-D. The sequence continues at coordinate 3,731 of NZ_JARESS010000071.1, read as the reverse complement.
GGAGCTTCACTTTCGACTCGTCCAGCTTTTCGTCGAGCTGCGTAATCAGGTGGCCGCCGATGTTCAATTCGGTTTCGACCTCGAAGGTCTCGCCCGGCGAGACTTCGGCAATGAAACCATCGGTAGCCGTCAGTGCGTACTTCAGGTCATCCTTACGGATGATCTGGTGAGGTGTGGATAGTGTGCTCATAGGATGCTGCCTACTCCTTCAGGGGTTGCTAAATGCCACCGGCCGGCAACGTCGCGGCGGATGGCTTAAATCAATCGAACTTGTGCCAGGGCATGAGGAAGCGCTCTAGCCGACCGACGAGAAACGACAGGAAGAGCGCGAGTGCGATGGTCACCACCACGCCGGCGAATACTTTGGGAATGATGTAGAGGCTACCGGCCTTGAAGATCGCATGGCCGAGCCCATCGTCTGACGACATGAATTCGCCCACAATGGCACCAATCAATGCAAAGCCGACAGTGAGCCTGAAGCCCGCGAAGATGTCGCGCAGCGAGGCGGGGATCACCAGCTTGCGGAAAGTCTGCCGCTTGGTCGCGCCGAGCGTGCGCATCTGATTGATCTGATCGTCATCGACGCTGGTCGCCCCCTTGTACGCGGTGACCAGCGCCACCACCACGACGGATAACGTCGACATGGCGAGTTTCGACCCGAGCCCGGTACCGAACCAGATGATCACGATGGGCGCGAGTGCGACGATCGGAATCGAGCCCAGCGCAACGATGAACGGCTGCATGACCTTCGAGACGAAGCGTGAATACCATAGCGACAAGCCGAGCACGGTGCCGATGACATTGCCGAACAGAAATCCGAGCAGCGTTTCCATGCCAGTCACGCCGGCGTCGTGTACGAGACTGCCGTCCTGCTGCATCTTTACCAGGTAACCCCAGATCTGGCTGGGCGACCCGAACAGGAAGGCCAGCGCCTGACTCGACGTCGCAACCTGCCACAGGGCGAGCAGTGCGGCGAGTAGCGCGAGTTGGCAGGCAGCCACGACGAGCTTGCCGCGGCAGCGGCGAATTAGCCTGCGCCATTTGAGGGATGCCGGGGCATACGGGGGCGCCGGAGAGCGGGTTTCTTGCACGCGCGTTCCTTTTCAACGTTCGCCCATACGCACGTCGAGCTGAGACCAGATCTCGCGTACGTGGGCGGTGAAGCCCGCAGCGTCGCGGGCGGCCATCATGTCGTTGCGGTCGCAATCCAGGTGGACCTCGTGGATCGCCTTGATGCGGGACGGACGGTGGGTGAGGACGATCACACGGTCCGACAACGAGACCGCCTCCTCGACGTCATGTGTGATCAGCAGAACCGAGCGACCCTGACCCCTGACCAGCCGGGCCATGTCGCTTTCCAGCACCAGTTTCGTCTGGAAATCGAGCGCGGCGAACGGCTCGTCTAGCAGCATGACTTCGGGGTCGGTCACCAGCGTGCGCGCAAGTGCAACGCGCGCACGCATGCCGCCCGATAAAGCCGTCGGGTAGTAGTTGTAGTACGGAGCAAGTCCGACCTTGCCGAGCATCGCATGCGCCTTTTTCTCGCGATGCGCGCGCGACATCCCGGTCAGTTCGAGGCCAAGTGTGACGTTGGCCAACACATTGCGCCACGGCATCAGCATGTCCTTCTGCAACATGTAGCCGATGCCCTTGGGGACGTCGTCCAGCGCCTGACCGTGCCACAGCACCGCGCCGCGCGTCGGCTGCGTAAGACCGCTCATCAGGTTCAACAGCGTGGTCTTGCCGCAACCGGACGGGCCCACCAGGCTGACAATTTCCCCAGCGCGCAGGCTGAAGGAAATGTCACCGATAACCTGATTCAACTCGCCTTCATCTTCGCCATACGATTTGCCGACCCCGCGCGCAACCAGCGGGGCGTGCGGGTTGGCGGTCCCCCCCGCCTGCGCCGCAGGCACTCCTGCGCCCGCTACATTCATTTGGACACCGCCACCGTTACGCCCGCGCCCGCCGCAGCGGTCTTGGCGGCCTTGTTAGAAAAGGTGTTGTCGATCACGTCGCTATAGGCCAGCGTCCCTTGTACGTTGCCCAGGTACTTCTGCATTGATATCAGCTTGTCCCACTGCTGCCGGTCGACCGGCAGCGTTTGGGCCGGGATCTTGTACTGCAACTCCATGTCGATTGCCTTGTTCACCACGTCGGGCGGCAGGTCCGGGAACTCCGCACGGGCAACCTCCTTCGCATAGTCGGGCTTGGCATACGTAAGACGCGCGGCTTCTTCCAGTGCGTCCACGAGCGACTGGACGACCTCGGGATGCGCCATGGCATATTCGGGCAGCACCATGATCCCCGTATTGCAGAACGGACCCATATAGCTTGAGAAGTCGAATACCACTTTCGCCCCTTGCGCCATCGCAGCCGCCACCATGGGCTGCTGCGCAAACGCGATGTCGGCGCGACCCGCGAGCATGGCGCCGATTTCCGTGCCTGGGGTTACTTCGACGATCTTCGCGTCCGTGCCGACTTTCAGGCCATTGTCCTGCAGCAGTTTCTTCGTGACGCTGTACTCGGTATTCGGATCAGGCGACGTGACTAAGGTCAACCCCTTGAAAGCTTTGGGATCGGTGATGCGCGCCACAGTCTTTGATACGCCAAAGTAATGTGCACGCTGCACCAGCGTCCCGACGACCATGCCCGGTCCGCCGCGCTCGCGAGACATCTCCACCATGGTCGGATCGCCGACGGCAAACTGCGCGGTCTTGCCGAGCACCGCGGCGAAAGCCTGCGTGTCCCCACCGGCTGCGGTCAGGTGTATGGTCAGTCCGTGCTTCTCGAACAGCTTCGCGTGCTGTGCAACGTAGAGGTCGATGTAACCGAGGTTATGTACGGCCTCGGAAAACTCGATGGGTTGCAGCGACGCCGCGGCAGCGGAGTGAGCGAACCCGAAAGCGCTGAGCGTGGCGAGCAGCACACGCCCAAGTTGGGGCACAACACTGGTAGCAGAGCCCGAACCGACTGCTGAAAATGTACGTCTTTTCATTGCTTCCAACTCCGACAATAATGGGATCGCAAAACGAAAAAGGTCCGGCATCAGACGCGCTGATGTCGGACCTTTTTGGCCGGTGTTATCCAAGACGCCTTTGTCTCGGACAACGGGAGTGCTGTTTGATGCTCGTCGCGTACGGCGAAGCCAGCGTGGCTTATTAAGCAACGGCTATGCCAGTTTGCGCCACACAATGCGTGCCGGTTCTTCGATCCTTGCGGACCCACGAATGGAAGAGGGATCACTCACATTTCACACAGAGCAAAAGGAGCAATGTGAACGATCTCCGGATGCACCGGCTGCGCACCATTTCGCGTTACAGCACGCCATTGGTGCAATGTTGCACAGGCAAATAGCATTCGATATCTTTAGGAAAGCTCAGCCGGCGTGGGCGTCTTGCCGTAACACCTGTGGTGGTCTAATTTCCTCGGACAGGTCGATAGGGGGACAATCCTAAATCGACGAGGAAAAACAATAGATGACAAGAAGGCGCCGACAATTTGACGCCAGCTTCAAGCTGGAAGTGGTACGGATGGTACGAGACCAGGGGTTATCGGTCAGCGAAGTCAGCCGGTCGATGGACCTTGTTGAGACAGCCGTGCGGCGCTGGGTGGCGCAGTACGATGCGGAACGTGCTGGCGGCCCCGGCGAGGGCAAGCCGCTGACAGCTGAACAGCAGCGCATCCGGCAACTTGAAGCAGAGAACCGCCAACTGCGAGAGGACAACGCA
>NZ_JARESS010000070.1:0-33658 GCF_046027915.1 Paraburkholderia sp. RL17-347-BIC-D | reverse complement strand
GGCCGACCGTGCCGGCTTGCGAGAGCAGCCATTTCGCGGCGATCAACGCATAAGGCTGCACTTGCGCAAGGATGCCACCGCGACCCGCGTCGGACAGGCGCTGCCACTCGCGTGCGAGGCCTTCGCCGGCGAGCGGCACCTCATGCAACCAGCCGGGCGGGGGAGGCAGCGAGTAGTTCGGCAGCGCCTCGGCCTGGTCGACAATGTCGCCGCCATGCTCGGCGATCGTCGACACCGCCCCGTACAGCGGCAGCACGATTACGACCAGCAGGCCGATCAGCATCACGGTGACGGCGATCCAGCGGCGGCCACCGACGCGCCTTTCGATACCGATCATCACGGGCCAGGTGGCAACGACGATCATCGTCGCCCAGATCAGCGCCGGCAGAAACGGACGGACGATATAAAGACTGCCGAAGATCAGCAGCGAAAGAATCACGATGATCAGCAGGATGCGGGCAATATCCGCTTGCGGTCGCGAATTCACGTCATTCTCCTGACACGCGATCAGGCCACAGCCGCGCGGGGGCGTGCGGTCCGGTGGCGCATACCGCCGACAGGGCTGCGCGATGGGCAACGGCCACGCTTGCGGGGGCTGCGCCGACCGCAGACAAAATGTCTCGCCTACTCAGCCTATAGCCTTCGAAGAACCGCCGCCATTGGACTTTGGTTCAATGGGCTTTGTCGCAATAAGGGACCTGCTATGCTGAAGTCTCGAGAACGAACGATCTGATCGATGAATCTGAACCTGAATCCGGCTGTGGCGAAGGTGCTCAAGCGTCTGCACTATCCGCTTGAAGTAATCCTTCTCTGCGTACGCTGGTATGTTGCGTATCCGCTGAGTCTGCGCCACCTCGAGCAGATGATGGCCGAGCGAGGAATTTCGGTTGACCATTCGACCGTGCATCGCTGGGCGCTCAAACTGTTGCCGGTGCTGGAGAAAGCGTTCCGACGCTGCAAGCGGGAGGTCGGCACTACTTCGGGTCAGGGGCGAATGGAAATATCTGTATCGCGCCGTGGACAAGGCTGGCAACACGATCGATTTCCTGCGGCGAGCCCATCGTGACAAGGTTGCGGCCCGGCGCTACTTCGAAAAGGCGATTGCCCGGAACGGCGAACCGCAGACCGTGACGATTGATAAAAGCGGATCAAATCTGGCGGCGCTACGGGTGCTTAACGCTCAACGTGCGCCGATCAGGATCCGCCAGAAGAAGTACCTGAACAACGTCGTCGAGCAGGGCCACCGTGCCATCAAGCGTCGCACCCGACCAATGCTGGGCTTCAAGAATTTTCGTTGTGCACGCATCATTCTGAGCGTTTCGAGTTCATGCACATGATCGTCAAAGGCCAGATGAAAGACGGGGGCATCGCGCAAACTCCCGCCCAGCAGATTTACCCGTTGGTCGCATGAGTAGTCCTCATCATATCGAAATTTGTCTGACTCGCCTTCCCTATAGCGACAAAGCCGGCCGAAGTGCCTATGCGGGAGAACCCGGGTTTTCCGTTCACCCGACACGGGTTGGAACTCGCGAGTATGTCACTTTCGCCGATACCGGTAGATGCGGAAGGACTCAATATCGACTACGGCTTCCAACATGAGCCGAATACCGATCTGGTTGTCGTAACTCCCGGGCAGCAGGCACCGCTCGGTCCCACGCTCTCACTCGCCAGGCGTCTGCGCCTTCTCGACTGGGCTGCGAAAGAAGGAGCCTGGGTCCTTGAAGACGACTATCTGAGCGAGCTGCAACTGACGGCACGCGCCGCGCCGGCGCTCGCGTCGCTTGATCGTGGCCAGCACGTCATTCATATTGGCTCCTTCAGCAAAACGACCAGTCCTGCATTGCGATTGGGATTCGTTGTCGCCCCCTTGCCGCTTGTATCCCGGTTCGCAGAGTTGGCAGCATGCCTGGCTCCGTCACCTTGGCTGTCTGTGCAACTCGCGACGGCGCAGTTCATGCACGACGGACACTACATGCGTATTCTTCGACGCATGAAGCGGCTCTATGTCGGTCAACGCGACGCGTTGCTCAAATGCCTCGATGAGCGTGCTTTCGAGACAACGACTGCCGGCTTGTCCGTACTTGTGCGGTTGCCCGACGGCGTCTCGGACATCTCCATCGCGAGAGCATTGTTAGAGTTCGGATTGGGTCCCGCACCGCTGTCACCGTGGTATGCGTCGCCAGCCTCTGCGAGATCAGGACTTTTGTTGGCTGTCGCGACCTCACCGGAGAGAAACCTCGTCAATTCCTGCGACCGGCTGCGTGAGGTGATAAGACGCTATACATGAAGCATGTAATGCTACGTCAGAGCCCAATCAGCCTGCGGCCGCTTTTCGACTTCCTTCAGACATCCGAGATATTCACACCACCGCCTGCAGTGGCCGACTCCTGCCCGACAGAATCGTCGGCAGTCGACCCTCTTCTGCCCTTCGACCCGGCGCGACCTTAATGGCAGCCTCCGAGGTTCAACGGTCATTCGTGCTGCCTTTCGACATCTTCTGGATCTGCTGATCAGGGTGAATCCTCGCTTGGGAGGTGCCTCGGCACGTCATGGTCAGGCGCAACGGAGGCATCGCGCCCGAGGCGTCCGGGCGCTGTCGCAACAGTCACGGATTGGCTGATTCGAAAGTAGATTTCTCAGAGTACGGCGTTCCTTATTTTCACGGAATCGGACCAAAGTCGCATTGCCGCTTTTCGTGCCGAAGCCTACATTTTGAAAGCAGCTCCCAAAAATACCTCTGGATCGCCGGAGAGTCAGTGTGGTGACTCTGAGGAGGGACAACTTTACGTGGATTGAACCGTGTGACCGTTCGCAATGATCGACCACCCCACCAGGATCGTCGATTTCCAATTGTTGTCACGTGCAAACCAGCAATCGCCGTGGGATTTATCGCGGTTCAACAGGAGTGAGCAATGAAAGCAATCAGGACATTCAGGCTGATGGGTGGCCCATTGATCGTCGTGGTATCCATCAACGCGTCGTCGCAGACTAGCGAATCTGCGGCGCCGTCGACTCAATCAATTCCCGTCTTGTTGCCATGCTGAGTCGCCTCGTCAGAAGTCGCTCCTGCCAGCCATCTGGAAGGTAGCAAACTACATGAGGCAACAACAACAAATAACCTGAGTCAATGCGCTACCGTGACGATTCGTCATGCAAAAGTACAATCCGCGGCGCGAGCCGGCCAGGAGGAGGCGAGCATGGAAACCATCGTGAAGGCGCGTGGGAAGGCCAAGACCAAAGTCCATAACGTCGTGGAGGATGTCCGGGTTCTTCGCTCCCGCGCAGAGCGTCTCGCCGCCGGTCAGGCGTTGCGCGATAAGGTGCCGCGCGGCAGCCACGCCGACTGGACACCATCGGCCCAGCGCCGGGATCCCATCGAGATACTGGAAGAATCGAACCAGGACCGATTGCCGGAACTGGTCCCGATCCGCTATGGCCGTATGCTCCGCAGTCCCTTCACGTTCCTGCGCGGCTCGGCGGCGCTCATGGCCCACGATCTCGCGACTACCCCAAGTACAGGTCTTCGAGTACAAGCCTGTGGAGACTGCCACCTGTTGAATTTTGGCCTGTTTGCCACCCCGGAGCGCAATCTGGTCTTCGATCTGAACGACTTTGACGAAACGCTGCCAGCGCCCTGGGAATGGGACCTCAAACGGCTGGCCGTCAGTTTCGCGATTGCTGGGCGCGATAACGACTTGCCGGATGCAGATTCCCGGACAGCCGTCCTCGAGTGCGTGCGCACATATCGGGAGCACCTGCGGGAATACTCCCGGATGAATCCGCTGGAAGTCTGGTACACCCGCCTGGACATGGAAACCCTCATTGCGATGGCATCCGATGAAAAGGTCAAAAAGACCCGCGAACGACTGGCAGAAAAAGCCCGCCAGCGTGTTGTCGAAAACCTCTTTCCCAAGATCACCGGCGAAGTGGCTGGGCGACGTCGCCTGGTCGATCAACCGCCGCTGCTCTACCACGTCAGTGACCCGGGCTTCGAGGAACGGGTTCGTGAGGCACTGGCCGACTATCGCCAGTCGCTGTCCGACGAACGCCGTGTCCTCATGGATCGCTACCACCTGGAGGACTTCGCCCTGAAGGTCGTGGGTATTGGCAGCGTCGGCACCCGGTGCTTCATCGGGCTGTTTTTCGACGAGGAAGACCATCCCCTGATCCTCCAGTTCAAGGAACAGCGCCGGTCGGTCCTCGAACCCTATGCGGAAAAGAGCCACTATGACAATCAGGGACAGCGCGTCGTCATGGGACAACGGCTGATGCAGTCCTCCAGCGACATCTTTTTAGGTTGGTTGCGGGGACAGCGAGGCTATGACTTTTTTGTGCGCCAGTTGCGGGACATGAAGATGTCGGCTCCCACCGAGGAAGTCACGCCCGCGCAGATCAACCGCTATGCCGGGCTCTGCGGCTGGACCCTGGCCCGCGCCCATGCCAAGTCCGGGGATGCCACGACTATCAGTGGCTATCTGGGCAAGGGCGACACCTTTGACGAGGCCATCGGCACGTTTTCGCTCGCCTATGCAGATCAGACGGAGCGTGATCACGCGGCGCTGGTGAAGGCGGTACGCACTGGGAGGCTGGAAGCTCTCGTTGAGGAATAGCGTCCTCGACGACTCGCCCGCATTGGTTGTCGTTAGTTATGTATCGGATTTCCGGCGTGCTCGATCTCTGCGATGCGGCACGACGCGTTAGGGCGAGAGCGTAGGAGGCAATCTTGCCGACGGGCAGGTTGGCGCACGGCGGAACGCTGTATCGCGGATTCGAAACGCCCTAAGTTCTGAACGACGGCGGTTTGACTTCGCGGATTGTCGTTCAGATGGTGAGGACATATCATGACGGGACTTCGCTTTGTTGGCGCCTTGCTGGTCGGGATTTCGGTGCTCTCGTCGTCGGCGCGAGCCGCGTCGGGACCGGGTGCATCCGCTGTGGCACAAGCATCGTCGGCCCCGGCTGCTGTTGCGAAAACCCGCCAGTTGAACCTCGCGGTCAAACCGTGGACCGGAGACTTCGACGCGATGCTCGAGCGCCGCTCGATCCGCTTTCTGGTGCCGTTCAGCCGTACGCTGTACTTCAACGACAAAGGTCGAGAACGCGGTCTGACCGCTGAACTCGCGCGCGACTTCGAACGTTACGTCAACAAGCGCTACGCCAGCCGGCTCGGCAAACGCCCGGTGACGGTCTTCCTGATTCCAACGACCCGGGACAAACTTCTGACGAACCTCCAGACCGGGCTGGGCGATATCTCGGCGGGCAACCTGACGGCGACCGACGACCGGCGCAAGCTTGTCGACTTTGTTGCGCCGCGTGACCGCAAGCCGGTCCGGGAACTGATTGTGACCGGTCCCCGCGCTCCGGCTATCGCAACCCTGGACGACCTCGCGGGAAAGCAGGTGTATGTACGCAAGGCGACGAGTTACTTCGAGAGTCTGACGGCGCTGAACGACCGGTTCAGGAAAGCGGGCAAGCCGGTCATGCAGATCACGCTGCTGCCCGACGCACTCGAAGATGAGGACACGCTCGAAATGCTCAATGCGGGAATGCTCGGCATCGTAGTGGCCGACGACTGGAAAGCAAAACTGTGGGCGCAAGTTCTGCCTCGGATCAAGGTCAGGGAGGATCTGGTGGTACGCAGCGAAGGCTATGTGGGTTGGGCGATCAGGAAGAACAGCCCGCAACTGCAGGCTGCGGTGACCGATTTCTATAACGAGTTTCTCAAAAAGCAGGGCGTCATCGACTATCGGCTCGCACAGTTCATGAAGCGTATCAGGCAAGTCACTGATGCTTCGGGTGCGGTGGAGCGCAAGCGTTTCGAAGAAACACTTACCCTCTTCGAGAAGTATGGCAAGCAGTATGGCTTCGACCCTCTGATGCTGGCCGCCCAAGGCTATCAGGAATCGCAGTTGAACCAGTCGGCGCGCAGTCACGTTGGCGCGATCGGCGTCATGCAGTTGATGCCGGGAACAGGCAAGGAAATGGCAGTCGGCAACATCGCTGTAACCGAGTCCAACATCCATGCGGGCACCAAATACATGGATCGGCTGATGACACGCTACTTTCCGGACGCGCACTTCGACGATGACAATCGCACGTTGTTTGCCTTCGCGAGCTACAACGCGGGGGCGGCCAATATCGCAAAGATGCGCAAGGAGGCCGCGGCCCGCGGGCTGGATCCGGACAAGTGGTTCAACAATGTCGAAATCGTAGTCGCGGAGAAGATCGGTATCGAAACCACGACGTACGTACGCAACATATTCAAATATTACGCCGCATACCGCTTGATCGCCGATGCTCAAGCGGCCAGAACCAGGGCTTTAGGGAAGATGCAGCCGCCGAATTGACAGGACGTAAGTGTGGTGGAAGGCGATTGAGATCGACCAACTCATTGAAGCATAAGGGCCCGGCACTGCCAAACTGGCAGACGGCCCAGATGAAAGCTTAAGGCTACGCTGAAAATGGTCAACGGCATTGGGCGTTCAATCGTTAGATTTGCATGAAACAACAGACCCTTGCGATGGCGGCCGATCAAGGCGCCGGATTTGAACAGTACCGTCGGCCAACCAAACGCGATGTGTTCCTTGAGACGATGGAGCAGATCGTGCCGTGGGCGCAACTGTGCGAGGTTGTCGAGCCGTACTATCCGAAGGGTCAAGGCGGTCGCCCGCCAGTGGGTCTGGAGCGCATGCTGCGCATGCACTTTGTGCAGCACTGGTTCAACCTGGCCGATGAAGCGTGCGAGGAGGCGCTGCTGGATAGCACCGCATTGCGGCGATTCGTCGGGATTGACCTGGGGCGCGAGCGGGTTCCCGATGGCACGACGCTGTTGAAGTTTCGCCGGCTGCTGGAGCGCAACAAGCTCGGCGAGCAGTTGTTCTCCAAGGTCGGCGAAGTACTGCAAGGGCATGGGCTGAAGGTTGGCACCGGCACGATCGTGGATGCCACCATCATCGGTGCGCCCAGTTCCACGAAGAATGCGGACAAGGCACGAGACCCCGAATTGCATCAGACAAGGAAGGGCCAGCAGTGGTACTTCGGCATGAAGCTGCACATCGGTGTGGATAGCCAGACGGGACTGGCACACAGCGCGGTAGTGACGGCGGCAAACGTGCACGACAAGCATCCGCTGCCGGCGCTGCTGCACGGCGACGAGCGGCGTGTGTACGGTGACAGCGCCTATGCGAGCCAGAAGGAACTCATCGCCAGCAAGGCGCCGAAAGCGAAGGACTTCACTAACCAGCGTGTGCGCAACCGCAGTGGTGAAGTCGATGAAACCAAGCGCTCGAAAAACCGCAACAAGTCGAAGATTCGTGCCCGGGTCGAACACGTCTTTGCGGTGGTCAAGCGGCTGTGGGGCTTCGGCAAGGTGCGCTATCGCGGCCTCGCGAAGAACGCCACGCGTGCCTTTACTGCACTCGCGCTGGCCAACATCTACATGAGCCGCACGCGGCTGATGGCACAGGTGCGTCCATAAGCAGCCGATGGGTCGAGAGCCCACTTGCCAGGTCCTTCAGGGCCGGGAAATCGAACCAGTCGCATCGCTGATCTCACGTTCCGAAATTCAGCATCAAGCTGTCGGCGAAAACGGTGGCTTCTTCAGCGTAGCCTTAAGTCGATCCAGCGCGCCCAGACTCATTGGAGCTTTGCAGCGGGAACCAAGGTGTCACCTCTCAAGATCTGAGCGAGAGCGCGTTGTCGACAAAACGGAACCGTGTGCAACATGACTATCAGCCCATGCGGACGACGCACCAAAGGATCTCGCCAGAGGTGAAAAATCAGTTGGTGCGCGAGTGTGCGACGTTCATCCTTTGCGAGAATTATTTCCAGTGCATCAACATGACGTTCACGCCGAGTTCCGTTCCGGTTGCCAACCGACTCATTTTTTTATTTAGAGACCGTTTCAAACAGAGATCCCGGAGAGGCTATTGACAATTCCGGCAAGCTGCTAGCCTTCCGCACAGCGTTTGTTTGCATGGCCTGCACACTCAGGTCCATACTCGCGTCAGGTTCCGTGATAGCGAAACTGCCGACCTTTTCGCCTGCCCAGATTGTGATAGAGGGAAGGCTGGTGCCGTCGCACCGCCACGCTCTCGCGGTTGTCTGCATCGATCGATACGCTATTCAAGGTTTCCAAAAGTCGGAATTCAAAAAATCTACGCGTTCCGCAAGCCCTTGCCCGGCAGTCGTCGCGAAAGCGTCTCGTCGAAGTCGGCCAGGGTTGGCATCTGCATCGCGGGTCTGCGCTCAAGTGCTCCAAGCGAAGCCCTCCAGGCATCGAGGATCTCGAGACGCTCCTGGTGTTCGATGTACGGCACGTGATACGCAAAGAAGGGGTCGAGAACGTCGAAGCCAACATAGCCAAGGGTTCCTTGCAGGAGAGGACGCAACATCATTGCGAGATCGCCATGGATCCCACCGTCGCAAACCATCGATTGCCGGCTGCCGAGCGTGGCGCAGACCAGAGCTTTCCTTCCAATCATTCCGCCACGGTCATAGATACGTCGGCCACCGTAGAACGCTCCTGAGACGAAAACCCTGTCTATCCAGCCTTTGAGAATTGCAGGCATGGAGAACCAATAGATGGGGAACGTCAGAAGCAGCAGGTCACAGCGGCGGACTTTTTCGACTTCATTCAGGATGTCGGCTGACAGTGTTCCTGTCTCAAGTCCGTGCCGTTGCTCGAGGGCATAGACAAGATAGTCGCCGTTTTGAGGAACCCCGAAATCGGCAGCATTGGCTACTGGATTAAAGTTAAGTGCATACAGATCGGTGACTTCAACGCTGTGGCCGGCCGCAGTCAGTACGTCAACGGCGGCGTTTTTCATAGCCGACGCGAATGATTTAGCCTCTGGATGAGCGTGGACAACAAGTACTTTCATCTTCTACTCGACTCCTGTTGGCCCCCCCTGCCGCCAGGCATGGATGAAGACCGTTCGATTACTATGGCGATCGTTCGCCCCCGCCACCGTATGTGGTCGTACATTCCATACTTCCGTGCATACGGAGTTCGTACCCGGGGTTGTATGAAGAGTCGAAGGCCAACGTGATTAACACGCACGAGACCGGACATGCGAGGAAGTTTTGCGGTGCATAGCCGCAAGCCGGATTCTAGTGGTCGGCCGCAGCCAGTACGGGAGCAAACTCCGCCCGCACGTCGCCCTTGCGAGGCAGTCCCATAATCCCGCGCGCTTCAGCTGGCGTTGCAGGCTCGTAGCCCATCTCGCGCACGAGGCGCACGATCCGCTCGGTCAGTTGAACGTTAGTGGCCAGTTCGCCTGGGCGATAGTACAAGTTGTCTTCCAGCCCAACGCGGACGTGGCCGCCTAGCAGCAACGAATTCATCGCCGCGGGCAACTGCGCGGGCCCGATACCGCTGACACAAAAAATGCTCCCCTTCGGCAGCAGGTCTACCATCGATTGCAGCACACGCGGCGTGTATGGCATCGCGTTCTGAAAGCCGCGATGGACACCAAGTACAAGGTTGATAAAAAACGGCTCTTCGTCGAACCCTGCCGCTGTCAGAGTCGCGACGTCCTGGACGATATGAGTCGGGCTGAAAACCTCCCACTCTGGCTTGATGCCGCGTTTCTTCATTTCCTGAGCCAGATACTTCGAGCGTTCCGGCGACGTGTGCATCAGCAGTTCCTTGCCACCGAAGCTCGCGATGATGGTTGTCGCATCGAGCGTGCACATCTCGGCGCCAGCATCCATGCCCTTGAGACGCTCTTCCCACAGAATTTCCCAGTAGCCGTTCGGGCCTTGCGCAATCATGTCGCCATGCACGCCGCCGCCTGTGGAGTTATTGATAACGATGTCGCATTTGTCGCGGATGCGGCGGTTGATGTCGCGGTAGATCGACGCATCGCAGGTTGCGCCGTCGTCTGGGCGGCGAGCATGCACGGCCACGACGCTGGCGCCCGCGTTATAGCAGTCGTACACGTCGCGAGCGATCTCGTCGGGCTGCGTCGGCAGATGGGGGTTTTGTGATTTGTATGCCATGCCACCTGTTGGCGCGATTGTCACGATAATCTTCTGTTTGCTCATGTTTTCTCCAGATATTTGATGCGCCTGCGTTGCTGCATCGGGCAGGTTACGTGGCTCCATGCTCCGCTCAGTTAGCGCTCGACAAGGTCCTTAACCGCGGTGAGCGTGACCGGAAGCGAAACTTCGTGACTGTGCTCGATAGCCTGTACGAAAAGCCAGGTGGCCAAGGCGATGACGCCGATTGCGCCGAAGGTAGTTAGAAACTTCATCTCATTACTTGCAGGTTGCTACTGGCTTGCGCTTCGACTCAAAGCTCCGGGTCCAGAGGGAACGAAGCGTCCGCGCTGGAGACCGGCTCTCATACGAATATCCGCGAGCAGCCGTAGGTCCATCAGAAATAGTGGCGCAGGCCCATCATGACCGCGGTCGTTCCCATACCGGGCGCGACCGGCTGGCCGTAGGTGATCGTCTGGGTCATGGTGCCCCGGTTGTTCATGTAACCCACCTGCCCATACACCAGCGTGGCCTTGGACAGGCTGTATTCGGCGCCCGCGGCGACTTCGGTCGACTTGTTCGTCGAGTTGTTCCTGTCCTTCAGGTAGTAGAGACCGCTCGTCACCTGGAATGCCGGCGCGAAACGGTAACCGAGCCCGAACGAGTACAGGTCGAGGTTGACCTGATCCGAGTGCGACGGATTCTTGCCGTTGCCGTACGACGCGGAAACCGAAAAACCCTTGATCGTGTACAGTGCGCCCAGATACCAGAAGCGGTTGTTGTTGAACCCGGTAGGGACCGCCCCTGGTGCCGGGCTGGTGTCATGACCGTTGTAGTACACCGCCGACAGCTTTAAGCCATAGTTCGAGTACTTCAACACCGCCGACTCGCGCGTGCCACCCTGAAGACTTCCTGCGACGCCGCCGGGCGCATATTCGAGCGCGGCGCTCACCCCTGCGAAGGTGGGCGACTGGTAGACGATCGCGTTGCTGTCATACAGCGCGCCGATCGCTGCGTTGGTACTGGTGCCCGTCCAACCGGCTGCCGTATTCATGCCGATCCAGGCGGTCAGGATGCTGCCGAAATACTGTCCCGAGCGGGCGTCGGTTTCGGCCATCGCGTAGGCCATCGGCACGATCTGGCGCCCCGCGGTAACCGAACCGAACGGGGCGGCTATTCCGACGCTCGCCACCTGATTAAACTGTGCCGCGACGCCTGGGGTGTCGGACAGTCCGAACTTTCCGGTGCCGCTATCGAAGACGCCCTGCAGCTTGAAATTGACGGAGTAACCGCCACCGATATCCTCGGTGCCCTTCATGCCCCAGATGCTGGAGTAGATCCCGCCATCCTTGTAGCGGTAAACCTTGCCAAGGTTTTTCGCCGCAGGGCTAAAAGACGCCGCTGAGGTACTCTGATAGAGCAGGCCCGCGTCGACAACGCCATACAGCGTCACCGAAGATTGCGCATAGGCCGAGCTTCCCGTAGCAGCCAGCGCGGCCGCCATTACCCACTTCAACTTCATTTCGTCTCCTGCTTCATTTTTGTCGTCAACAACCGTAATCAGTTCAATCCGAGCTCACGAAGTCATGCCTGCCCGCTCATGACGTCAACAGATAGTCCGAATACTGTTCGCGCAGCCTGCTTTTCAGTACCTTGCCCGTGGCGCCGACCGGCACCGCATCGACAAATACGATGGCGTCCGGTGTCCACCACTTCGCGATTTTCCCGTCGAGGAACGCGAGCAACTCCTCTGCGGTCACTTTTGCATCGGGCTTTTTCACGGCAAGGAGCAATGGCCGCTCGTCCCACTTCGGATGCTTAGCCGCAATGCACGTCGCGCTGGCTATCGCCGGGTGGCTGGTGGCGATGCTTTCGATTTCGATCGAACTGATCCACTCACCGCCGGACTTGATCACTTCCTTGCTGCGATCCGTGATCTGCATGAAGCCGTCAGTGTCGATGGTCGCGATATCGCCGGTCGGGAACCAGCCATCCCCGTCGGCATCGATCTGCAACGGGTTCCCGCCCTCGTTGCGGAAGTAGTTGCGCACCACCCACGGGCCGCGCACCAGCAGTTCACCTGAAGTCACGCCGTCCCAGGCCAACTCCTGACCGCTCGCATCGACGATCTTCATATCGATGCCGAACACTGCACGGCCCTGCCTCGATTGCACGGCACGCCAGTCTTCAGAGCGCATCGCCAGATGTTTGGATTTCATCGCGCTAACGGTGCCGAGCGGACTCAGTTCGGTCATTCCCCATGCGTGTAACACCTCTACGGCGTGCCTATCCTGAAACTCGCGCAGCATTCCTGGAGGACACGTTGCGCCGCCAATCAGGGTGCGTTTCATGGTGGAGAACTTCAGGCCGCCTTGTTCCAGATAATTCAGCAGGCCCTGCCAGACCGTTGGCACGCCGGCCGAGAACGTCACCTGCTCGGCTTCCAAGAGCTCGTACAGAGATTTGCCGTCCAGCCCGGGGCCCGGGAAGACCAGCTTGGCGCCGACCATGCATGCAACGTACGGGATGCCCCATGCATTGACATGGAACATCGGCACCACTGGAAGAACCACGTCTCGCGCCGAACAGTTCAGTGCATCCGGCAGCGCTGCAGCGTACGAGTGCAACAGCGATGAGCGATGGGTGTACAGAACGCCCTTGGGGTTGCCTGTCGTGCCCGACGTGTAGCACAAGGTCGAGGCGCTATCCTCGTCGAAGTCAGGCCACCCGTATGTGGACGAACTCCCCTCGATCAGGTCCTCATAGCACAGCAGATTGGCAATGCCAGAATTGCGTGGCATGTGCTGACGGTCGGTCATGGCGATGAATGCCTTGACAGTCTTGCAACGCTCGGCAATGACCTTGACCAAGGGCAGGAAGGTCAAATCGAAGAACAGATACTGGTCTTCTGCATGATCGACGATGTAGGCAACCTGGTCCGCGTGCAGGCGAGGATTGACGGTGTGCATCACCGCCCCCATGCCGCAAATACCGTAGTAAAGCTCCATGTGACGATAGCCGTTCCATGCCAGCGTGCCGATGCGTTCGGACATCTTTACGCCGAGGCCGGTGAGCGCACTAGCCACCTGACGAGCGCGGCGGTGACATTCGCGAAAGGTGTAGCGATGTATGTCGCCCTCTACCCGACGTGAAACGATCTCTGTGTCGCCATGGTGGCGATCCGCATGCACGATGAGCGAGGAAATCAACAACTGCTTCTGAAGCATCAAGCCGTTCATTGCGGCACTCCATTCTCTAAAGTAGGGTCGCCGGGCGACGCGAGCCGTGACACCTTCGCGCTTCGACGGTGTTCGAGCAATTCCGCGACGGCGGCCTTGTGCTCGTCATTCATCTGGTCCCAACGGCCGATCTCCAGCAGCGTTCTCCAGCAGCCCTGGCAGAACGTGCCGTTATGATCCATTCGGCAAATATTGATGCACGGGTTTCGGACCTCATCGCTTTGGCTCATGCGGCTCTCCCGGTCATATCGCCAAACCGCCATTCGGGTTGGTCACCGCCCTCGCGAGGTGGATGGCGATAGCACCGCTCAGGCTGCCGACCGGCGCCGGCGACCAGGGCAACCTGCCCTTTCAGATTGGGACCTTGATTTTTCATCGTGATCATCTTTCAGCTTGGAGGACGCCCGTCTCAATGACTGGCTGTCGACCCGAGGCGCGCGCAGCGATTGCGAAGAACAGCGCCGACGTGATCGCCACCGCGTCCGTGGCGAGCAGGACGCCGGTCAACGGGGCCGTGACGCCCGACCTGCGCAGGTAGTCCACCGCCATGCCTACGGCCAGGTTGCCAATGGCGATCGGGAATACGTTGATGCACAGCATCGTGAAGCCAGAGATCGTCGAGCGCATGCTTTGCGGCGTCATGCTCATGATGGCGGTGTTGGCGGGCCCGTACAGCGCCAACGGCAGGAAGAATCCCGCGCACATGCCGACGTCGAACAGCGGCGAGTCGGGAGCCACGAACCGACAGACGATCATCAGGGGTGCACAGGTCGCGACCAGCAGGACCATGAATCTCGCTTGTCCGCCCGGCAACTTGCCGGCCAGGCGATCGCCTATCACGCCGCCCACCACTGAGCCCAACGTGCCAAACAGGAGTTGCAGCGCACCGATGCGGGTGGCAATCCCGGCCGCGTTCATGCCGCGCTCGTTGACAAGCCACAACTGAGTGAAGGACAGGCTGGCAAAAACCAGATGTGCCAGCACGAAGCCAATAATCGTGGAGCGCAGCGCGCAGTTTCCACCGACGAGGCGCAACGCCGCGAGCACTTGTGGCAGGAACGCTGCGCCGCGTTCCTGATGAGCGAGCTGGCTCCGGTCTTCCTTCAACAGCATCAGCGACAACGCGATGCCGATCCCGATGATGCCCAGCGCATCGAAGGTCGTACGCCAGCCCCGCGTGGCGCCGACAGTGCCAGCAAGTAGAAAGCTGCAACCGATTCCCAGGGGGATGCCCATGAAGAAGAGCCCCATTGCGGTGCCTCGTCTCTTCTCGGAAAACAGTTCAGCAAGCAGAGCGACCGCGGCGGGCACGAGGGCCGCCTCGCCGCTCGCCACGAAAAATCTCGCCATCACCATCTGCTCGAAACTGTGAGCATGACCGGACGCCCAGGTGCACACGCTCCAGATCAATACGCCGGCCGCAATGACGCGCGTACGGCTGAACCGGTCCGCCAGCGTTCCCATGAACATGGCCATGGTGCCGAAACTCAGCACCCACACCGCGCCGACCAGAAAGCCGTACTGGGCATTACTGAGTCCGAGATCACCGATGATCTGCGGCGAGAATCCCAGCAGCATGTTTCGGTCAATGTGGGCCAGCAGATGGATCGCCAATAGCGACGCCAGTACGGCAGAAGGGCTTTTTTTCCAGAACATCGCGTCTCCATGCCTCAAAGGGTTGGGGTTCGAAGCGCGGCGCCATGCCGTGCGTTGCGGCGTCACGCCTCGGTATCCCCGGTCAGGCAGCCTTGCGTGGGGCCCGGTCGTTTCCTGCCGGCACCCGGTTCGGCGCCATGCCCAGGTGTGTCAGCGTCTCGTCGGCGCAGCCCCATTGGGTGCCGACCTGATAGATGCGCCGGGCGTCGTCTCCGCTCGCAATATCGCGATTGAGCTCGCGCGCGATGCGCACCATCTTTTCGATCTGCTGCACGGAGGTCGCACGTTCGCCGTCCGGGCCAAAGAGCGTGTCCTCGACACCCACGCGCACGTGCAGACCCAGCGCGATAGCCATCGTGTTCATCGGCACCACGTTGCGGTTGAGCGTTTCGATCGTAAGCACGGCGCCGTGCGGCGTACGGCGAACGAACTCGATCATGTCCGCGGGATGCAAACCGGCCGCACCTCCGCCGATGGCGACATAGTTCAGGATCAGCGGGCCGGTATAGGCTCCGCGACGAATCAGGCGCTCGACTGTTTCGAGTTGCGTCAGGTTGCCCAGCATGAGGTGGGGCTGAATGCCGCTCGCGACCAGGCGCCTGATGTGCTCGACATGCCACGACGGGTTGGACGGCACAATCATGTCGCGGTAGGCGGCCTGCAACGCGGGGTTGGTGAGCGAGGTGCCGGCAACATCGGCCTCGGTCATCAATTCCATCACGTTCATCTGGTTGGTATTGATCGCGACAGTCACCTGGTCCGGACGCGGATCGAGTTGGGCCAGCATATGGCGTGTGTCGTCGTTGAGCCACTTGGCCGACTCGCCCTCGTTTTCCGGGGCGAACGAGATCGAGCCGCCGACCTGCAGGATCATCTTCGGCACGGCCTCGCGCAGTCCCGCGAGCATCTCGTTGAACTTTGAAAGTCGCTTGCTGCCCTTGCCGTCGTCCTCGCGCACATGCACATGCAGCACGGTGGCACCGGCGTTATAGCAATCCACCGCCTTCTGGATCTGCTGATCCATCGTCACCGGGATATCGTCGGAATCGGCGGGAATCCATTGCGGTCCGTACGGCGCGACCTGGATCACGAGTTTTTCCTGGTTTTCAGGCAGCAGGGAGTCGTCTAGGAAGTGCATATTCGTTCTCTTCTGTGTATCGTTAAATGGGTGTGTTAATCAAACGGCAGCGTGCGCGCCAGCCGCTTTTGTCGACTCGATAGCAGCCAGTTCTTCCAATAGAATCGGTGCACCCATGCTGGAGGAATGGATTCCGAGGACGCTAATGGCTTGCAGGACGGCGGCAATTTCTTCCTTGGTGGCGCCCAGTTCGAGTGCCTTGCGGATATGCCGGCGCGTGCCCGGGGCGTACATATGCGTGCAAGACGCGTCGACTGCGATGGCGAGGAATTCAAATACCTTCGGCTCCAGCACACCTGACAGCATCGGGTGCATGCCCATCGCCATGAACTTCTCGGCCCAGGCGGGATCTAGTTCGGCAAAGGCGTCCCAGGCGGGATTCCAGTTACCGCTGGCGCGCAGTTGATCGCAGATTGGGGTAGCGCTGGCGCTCGTCTCGTTTCTCATGGCTCGCCTCCTTGACTCGTTGGAAGGGCGCGGGACACTCGTGTGCCGTACGCGTAGAACCAAGTATCGGCGATCTGGGAATGCCGATTTGACATTCCGGGACAATAGATTTACATTTCGGGACACCCTTGAGAGGCGACGATGTCCTACCTGCTGCGTAGCGCGAGTCTTACCAACTACGTCGAGGTCGCGCGATCGGTGGGCCTGGAGCCGTACCAGCAATTAAGAGCCGCCGGGATCAATCGGTCGGCATTGCTGGACCCTGACATCATGATTCCGGCCGATGCGGTGGGACGCCTGCTGGAGATGTCGGCGCAGGCCGCGGCTATCGAGGATTTCGGGCTGCGGATGGCCGAGACCCGGCAGCTCTCGAACCTTGGCCCGCTCGGCTTCGCTGTGCAGGAACAGCCAACGCTACGCAAGGCGCTCGAATCGACGGCGCACTACCTGCGACTCCATAACGAAGCCCTCCATATGCGCATCGAGGAAACGGAAGGCATCGCCATCATCCGGCAAGACATAATGGGCTTGCCGGCTGGCTCAGTGCGCCAGGCAGTTGAGCTGGTGCTAGGCGTCCTATACCGGTTGCTGAGCATGATTCTTGGCCCCGCCTGGAAGCCGCGCAGCATCTGCTTCACGCACGATGCTCCGGCGAGCATCGCCATGCACGCACGGGTGTTCGGCGCCCCCCTCGAGTTCAAGCGGGATTTCGACGGCATCGTGTGTGTCGCATCGGATCTCGACGCTGCGATTCCAACCTATGACCCGGTCATGGCGCACCTGGTGCGCCGCTATCTGGATTCGATGCTCGTGCAGTCCAATGCAACCATGGCCGACAAGGTACAGAAGCTGGTCTTGGCGTTGTTGCCGTCATGTGAATGTTCGGTTGATCGGGTGGCGCAACATCTGGGCGTGGATCGTAGGACAGTGCATCGTCACCTCGCGCATTGCGGCGCCAGCTATTCGTCGATTGTCGACGCGGTACGGGTCGAGTTGGTGATACGGTACGTCGACAGCCGCGATCGTCCGCTGTCCGACGTCGCAACGCTGCTTGGCTTCTCGTCGCTGAGTGCTTTCTCCCGGTGGTTCGGCGGCCGCTTCGGCTGCAGCGTTTCGACGTGGCGCGGTAGAAATCAATAGCAAAGCATCACACGGGCCGGCGATGCGTCGCTTTGGTCCGCAAGTTCATCTGGCCGGCATCAACGTGGCCGAAGCGCTGTTCACGGCGAAGGAGCGGATGCGTACGCCGACCTGCTACCAGGGCATTGAAAAGCGTTGTGAGCGTAGCGCAGTTCGCTGGCACGTTGCGATGCGACCCGGCAAGCGCCGGCAACTGGACCTGAGTGATTGACCGGATGCGATATTCGACCAGATCGAGCGCCTGAACGCTGGCATCCGTGCCGGGGTCGAGCATCCGTTTCGCGTCCTGAAGCACCAGTTTGGCTACACGAAGACGCGGTACCGCAGCTTGATGAAGAATACCGCCCAGATCACAACGCCGTTTACGCTGAGTAACCTGTGGATGGCGCGAAAAGCTTTACGCAAAGCGTGAAACGTGTGTGAATTGACAACGAGCGCCGCAGCAAGCAAGACGCAAAGCTTTGGAGCGCATATTCAACAGCGTTCCCGACGCTAGTAACAAGCGGACAAAGGAATAAGCCTGACACCTGAAAAAACGGGTTCTGCAGATGGTGTACCGGCTCCGGTTGTTTGGACACGCTTTTGCTCAGGCGGCCAGCTTCATTAGCCTCTCCTGACGGGCTTCGAGGGGTGATTTGAAGCCCAGC
The DNA here is from genome assembly GCF_046027915.1 of Paraburkholderia sp. RL17-347-BIC-D. Lineage (NCBI taxonomy): Bacteria > Pseudomonadati > Pseudomonadota > Betaproteobacteria > Burkholderiales > Burkholderiaceae > Paraburkholderia > Paraburkholderia sp. RL17-347-BIC-D. The sequence continues at coordinate 15,410 of NZ_JARESS010000070.1, read as the reverse complement.
TTTTCAAGACGCCAGTCGCGATTGTATCGATCCTTGAACGCGATGGCGGCAGCACGAACGTCGGCCAGGCTTCTGAAGATGCGCCCATGGATAGCCTGTTCTTTCATTGTCCGGTTGAATCGCTCGGCGACGCCGTTGGTCTGTGGCTCGGCGACGAAGGCGTAGCTCGGCGCGATGCCCCAGAACCTGATCTGGTCGCGGAAGTCGTCCGAGGTGTATTGCGAACCGTGATCCATGCGCAGCGACAACCCGCGGCCCGCGTCGCCCTCTGGCTCGGTCACGAGAGTATCGAGACCACGCACATTTACATCGACGCCGACTTGGCAACAAAGGAGCGAGCCCTTGAGAAGCTCGGGCCCACAGACGCAACTTCACTTAGGTTCAAGCCCACCGACAGCGTGCTTGCCTTCCTGCAACAGCTCTGATTATCTACAGTTGGTCCGCCGGCACTCCAGAAACATCGGATCGTCAGCGGTCCAACTGTGTACAACCCGGAACTGTGCCTAAACGCGCTAATGCTCTGCAGCGTATTAGCGCGTACCTTGTTCATCCCCCTATTTCATGCTTGAAACAGTTTTCGACCAAGCTGTTCGGTTCGAAGCACCGTCGTGCATCGCGATGAGTACTGGGGCTAGGCGAAAGCGTCAAAAACAAAACAGTGGCAGAGGATGAAGGCGCGGGCTCTGGTGAAAATTTGAAGGTAGATGGATTAGGCTCAGCATTTTGACGCGCACAGGGCAAACAGATGAGTAAGCTTGGGTATTCGTTCGATCCGTGCAAAATCTGGCGGTAGCGGGGTAAGAAACCGCTTGTAGCAAGGCTCTGCGGCCTCAGGCTTTTGCAACTTGACGGATTTTCAACTCGTTGATCTGAAATTGATTTTTCGTTCAAAACGCCAGAAAATTCACGGAAAGTACGAATACCCAGCTTCCCGTCCGCTTTACAAGGCCTGTCGACCCGCAACGAAGCGTCACGTTCGACCACTGCAGACAGACGAGAAAGGAATCGCTTTCGCCGTCGTCAATAGATGAAGACAACTGTATCCTTGGCAAGGCTGCCCACGCATCGCGCACCTCAAATTGGATTTCATGCACAAGCTCACGACTCGGCTCTGCCGCGAGAACCAAGCGGTGGTTATCGAGGACCTGAACGTCAAAGGGATGCCGGCGAACGAACGACTTGCCCGGTCGATCTCGGATGTAGGCTTTGGGATCTTTCACCCCTTGATGCGTCGCTACGTCGCGCCGAGGTATTTCAACGGAGCCGCATCGATTTGCGTCGTCAAGTTCCTGACCGAGCCGCTGCTGGGAGGCAAGCCCAGATGAACGTTGCGCGTCCTCGCGGTTCGTATTACCTGAAGGCAGCCGCCCGCTGTGCGCCGCTGGCGGCTGCCGCCGGCTTCGCCGTGGCAACCCCGTTGCCAACGCCGCCGTGCGGGACACCGCCGGTGCCGGCCTACGCGTCGCTGGGCGTGCAACCAGCAATGGCGATCCTGGGCGCCGAGGAGCTCGATGCGAGTGTGTGGCGGCCGTCCTCGTGTACCGGATGGCCTGCCGCGTCCCGCTCCCGGGTTGTCGTCGCGGTCGCAGGGCTGGTCCACGTCGCTGGCGGTCCCGAGACGCTGTTGGCACGTGCCGGGGCGGTCTCCGCCCTGCGCAGCATGCGCTACTGGTCCACAACGGACAAGACGTGGCGTCCCTTGTTCCTGGATGCCGCAGCGCTGGCCGGACCCGTCGAGGGCGGGGAACGGCGGGGTGATTTCCGTCCGTCCGAACTGCAAGCCGGTCGAACCTTGTACTTCTGGGTGCGCGACAGCCGCTCTGGCCCCCTGGTGTACCGGATGCGGGTGCTGAAGCACAGCCCGCAGCGGATGGCGCTGGCCGAGGAAAATGTGTCGCCGGTCCGTGCCTTCGGACTGACACTGTTTCAGCCTGCTGCGCTGCAGACGGTGGTGTTCGCACAGCGCCAGACGAACGACGTATGGGGGCTGTATATTCTTGCGCGCATCGACCGGCAAGCCAGCAGTTCCATTGCGAGCGGGCACGAGGCTTCTACGGCGAACCGGGCGCTGGCACTGTTCCGGTACCTGGCCGGCGTCCCGACCGACGCGGAACCACCGGCCGTTCGATGACTTGGGACGTGACGCAACAGGACCCTCGTCAATGCGCCAAACACCTGCTGCGGCGCTCTCTCGCGCTTTCCTGCAGGACGCGGCCGCGGGCGCGATGTGCGGTCTCACATTTCCCGGTGTTGTTCGTCTGGGTCGAAATCTGTCGGTAGTTCACAATAATCCCCGCTTATGCGAACTCATTTTCTCCCACCCATTTTCTGACCAAGGGCTATTGAGTTCCCACGTCCGACCACGAGCAGTTCGCGCTAACGGGGCGTATCGGCCGCTGTTCTCTACGTACGGCAGCACCCGGCCCAGGAACGGTCCTTCACAGTCAGCTGGCGAACGTCTGCCGATGAGCAATGAGTTGCCATTTGACGAAGCGACGGCGACCGACGATTTGTCGGACGAGCCAGCTTCATTTTCAAACGCTGTTTCGGCAGTGGGCAGCAGGCAATTCGCACCACACCTGGAGAATTCCCGGCGCGATTCATCGATCAGTTAAATTGAGTAACACCTGTAATCCAGCATGAAACCTTCTTCTCCATAACTAGGACTAGACTTATCCGGTCTGGTCTGGCCTTTTCCCCAGCAGCGCTTTGTATTTCTCCCCGCTTGCCCGGCACCCCCGACGTTGGTTCAATTTTTTGAGCCAGCGTACCCAGCGGTAAAACGGCTGCCCGCTGCAAGCGGTTGCGAACCGCACGTGTATTGAAGGAGACGTAAGTTGAAAGCACGTCCGACAGCCCGTAATGCCGGTGTGCTCATGCACAATATTACCGTGAGTGCGGCGGTGGGCGCAGCCATGATGTCGATCGGACCGACGGCTTTTGCGCAAGCCAGTTCACCCGTTAGTAGCAGTGTGTTCGTCCACCGGTCGTTCGACACGGGCAATAGCGAGATTGCCGTCGCTCCGGTCTTCGTCTGCCGGCACTGCGGTGCGCAAATGATCGTCATTGAGATGCTCGAACGCACGGCGCCCCTTCGCGCATCACCCATGCGACGAGGCGAGACATGAGCGTAACGCTTCCTGCACCTCCAACCCGACCGTCGGCTTTGCGGCAACGGGGCCCACGAGCGGACGTCTGCGCCTGTCGCCTCGCGAAGTCCCTCGCACGTCCGTTTTACCGCCACAATTGCACCACTGCACCACTGCACCACTGCACCGCTTCATCATTGCGTCAGCGCGCATCCAGAATCCCACCGCACCACGCATTCACCAACATTGCTGGCCATCCCGGCCTATCAATCGCCATAGCATCCAGCACGCCGACCGCATCGGGCCACTCCGCGGTTTCCTCCATCGAGGCTCGTTCGACGCCTGCCAGCGAAGCGCGGTCGCGCATTCACATCCCTGCGGACGATGGCAGGCTTCGAACAACCCTAAACGAACAGCGACCGTCGACGGCGGTAGTGAGCTGACAGGTTTGCGGCAGTCTCGCTGCCGCACTGATGCTGGCTAACATCATGACTAGAAGCCGCTGCGTCTCGGCCAATAACAGAGGAAGCCATAACCCCGGCGCTGCGATCGCTTGCGATACGCCTTGCTGAGGCTACCAATTGTTTTGGGGGAGCGCGTGCTTTCCCTCTCTCGTTTCAAACGCTGCAAGGCAACGCGGATCGAGGCGGCGCCGTGCGGGGCGTGAGCCGTCGAGCATGCATGCTCGTTGTGTCAGAGCTCACGCATGCGCTGGACAGCAGACTCGCGCGTCTCGCGAAAAGCCGCGATCACCGCTATCGCGACTGACAACCCCGCCACTCCGATCAGGAAAGCCAGATAGAACCAGGGCACAGTGAGGCGCTCGGGCGGAGGATCGAACACACCGGTCAGCAGCTTGACCAGCATCCACACCAGTGCAAAGCCCGTCAGCGTTCCGATGGCCGCCCCGCCCAACAGGAGCGCGAGCGCCTCGCTCCACAAGAACGCACCAAGCTGACGCGGCCTGGCACCGAGCGCGGTCAGAATCGCAAACGTGCGCCGCCGATCGAAGAAACCCAGCGCAATGATGAGTCCGGTTGCGCCGGCGACCATCAACGCCGCGGCCCCGAGTTCGAGTTGCGTGAGCCCGCGCAAATCGACGGCCGTCAGGCTCGAATTGATCACGCGCTGCGCCTGCCCGATGTCGGTGACCTTGACTGCCCCAAACGGCGCAACCGTGGCGCGCGCGGCCACGGCCACCTGCTCAGGCGGCGCCGTTGTCCTCAGCAACACGATTTCCGCCGCGTTCGTCCCGGTTTGCCGCGCGATGTACCGGGCATTCGCGACGAGGAATGAGTCGCGCGGCGCGGTCGGGAATTCGCGCACGACGCCAACAAAACGAAACGGCACCACATGATATTGATGGTCGCTTGCGTTCTGAAGGCGAAGGTTGATCTCGTCGCCCGGGTGCAGTTGATAGTCCTTCACAGTCTCTTCGGACACGAGGATGCCGTCCGGATATTGCGCGAGCAAGTCGAGCGATCTTTGCGCATTGCCGCCTTCGAAATAGGCGTCTGCCATGCGCGTCGCTTGTCCGATGTGGCGGGCGTCGATTCCATACAGGTCTTGCAGGTCCGTGCCCACGTAGGCGAAACGGTGCTGCATCTGCTGGGCGGCGCTGACTCCGGGCAACGCAGCAAGTTCGGCGAATTTGGCTGACGCGGGCGCCTGCGAAGTCCCGGTCGCCGTCACGTCTGCGCCGTTCGTGAGTTCCGCGTCCACGCGCGCCTGCGCGTTATAGGTTGCGTTGAACACGGCCGTGGATGTCGCGAACGCGAACGCCAGCGCGATTAGCGCGATGCCCTGCGTCATTCGATTGCGCTCCCGGCTCATCGCCGCCGCGGCCACGCCGGCAAGCGAATGCGCAAGCGGACGAAGCCAGATGGCGAGCGCGCCGCGCCCGCGCCGCAATCCCGCGAGACCGAGCCTGATGGTCAGCAGGCCACATCCTGCCCAGGCAAGGATAGGCGCGAGAAAGGCGACGTAATCGACCGACGATGACGGCGTGCCTTCGGGAGCCAGCACGACCTGATACCCGGTGCTCCAGGTCCGCCAGAAGATGATGGCCGACAGTGCGAGCAGGACGAGATCGAGGTAGACCCGTTGCCAGAGGCGCGGTCGCGCGGAACCCGTCATCCGGCGGGCGCTCGTGACGGACGTCGTGCTTGCACTGATCCATGCTGCCACGAGAATCGCCGCACTCGCCAGCACGACGCCCGCTATGGCCGCGCAGGCGACCCAGCCCATCGACGAAGCCCCAAAATAGCCAGCGCCGAGAAACAGACGCGACAACAACACGGCAAGGACCAACCCACCAAGCGTACCGCCGACGCCAACGCACATCGCTTCGACCGCCGCCAGCTTCATGATCTGGGCGCGCGATGCGCCACGGATTCGCAGGAGTGCCTGATCCCGGCGTCGCCGTCCGGAACCTGCCGCAACGACTCCGATCGTCAGAAACGCGCCGAGAAGCGCGCCGGGTGCGCCCAGAAACAGAAACAGGACCTTTGCGTAAAGTGCGTCGCTGCGCACGCCGTCGAGCCGCGCGGCGAGGTTGTCGGCAACGAGCGCAGTGCCCGCGATGCGCGCCTCAAGATTTCTTGCGGCGCCCTGCACCTGCGCAACGGCGGCTTCAGGATCCCCCGGAAGATCGTCATGCGCGAGTGCGACGTGAAGCTGGGTGCGCAATCCTCGCGCTCCGGCTGCCGCCTCTGCGCCGAACAGGTGTTGCCACGCTTCCATCGGAAGCAGAAGCACATTATCCGGAGGCGCTTGCGGCGCTGCGCGAGGCGCGACGCCGATCGCCTGAAACATCGCATCGGCATTCGGCAGATCGACGATGCCGGCGATCCGCACACCGGCCGCAGCCACGCCTGGATGACGAATGCTCACCGTATCACCGATGGTCACATGCAGGTTCGCGGCCGTCTGCTGCGCAATCAGAACGCCATCCAGACTGCCCAGCAGCAGCCGAACCTGAGCTGGAAAGTCCCGAAAGTACGTGCTTTCAAGACCGAGCACCTTGCCCTGTCCGGTCGTCTGTACGCTTTCTCCCGTGGTAGCTTCGAAGCCATCGACATCGGCATAACCGACAGCTTGCTGTTTCGTGACGCGCGCGGCCTTTGCGACGGCTGCTGCCGCCTGCGCGATCGAAAGTGCGCCGGTCGTCGCCGGTCCTGGTTGCACCTGCCAATCCACGGGCAGGCTGGCGCTCGCGCGCTGTGTCATCGAAGCGGTGCTTTGCGCGATGAAAGCGCCAAGCGATGCGACCAGCGCGACCGTCACCGCGACGCCACCCGACATGCCCGCGAGCCGGCCCCCGCGCTGCCTGACCAGTCCGATAAGCCACAGGCCGATCATGGCTGCCTCGCTGTCGGCCCGGCTTCGGTGAGCACGCCGCGCTCCATGCGCCAGAGCGTGTTCATCCGTGCTGAAACCGCCGGATCGTGAGTGGCGATGACGAGCGCCGTCGGTGTGCTCGCAAGATGCGCGACGAGTGCATCGAGCAAGGCCTGACCGGTGGCCTGATCGAGCTGGCCCGTGGGCTCGTCAGCGAGAATGACGAGCGGTCGTCCGGCCGCAGCGCGCGCCATCGCCACGCGCTGCATCTGCCCGCCCGAAAGTTCCTCCGGCAATTTCTGCGCAAGCGCCTCGAGACCGAACCTGGCAAGGGCAGCGGACACCGCGCCCTCGACATCGCTTGCGCGATCGCCGGGATCAGCCGCATCGGCCATCAGGAGCGGCAACGCAACGTTTTCGCTCACCGTCAGCGGCTCGAGCAGGCTCGGCGTCTGGAACACGAACGAGATCTTTCCGGGCAGCAACGTCTCGCGCGCACCAAGCGCGGGCCAATCGATCGTGCCGCTCGTCGGGGTATCGAGCGCTGCCATCAGGTGCAGCAACGTGGTCTTGCCGCTCCCCGAGCGGCCCGCCAGCGCGATGCGATCACCTCGATGGAGGACGAAGCTGGCCGTGGCGAGCGCCACGACTTGCGTCTCGGCGTGCCCGTAGGTGCGGTTGAGTGATTGGGCTTCGATGAGCACCTCACGCATCGACGAGCCTCCCATCGCGGATGACGAGCACGCGGTCGGCGCGCGCAGCCAGTGCATCGCTATGCGTCGCGATCAGCGCCATCCCGCCGTTGCCGTGACATCGCTCGACCAGATGACTCACGATCACAGCTTCGGTTGCCGCATCGACTTCGGCGGTGGGCTCGTCCGCAAGGAGCACCTGATGCCCGGCCGAGAGCGCCACTGCGAGCCCGGCACGCGCCGCTTCGCCGCCGGACAACTGCGACAGATACGCGCGGCGTCGCGCGGCCAGGCCTGTCATATCGAGCAGCGCATCGAGTTTGACGCGATCTTTCGTGCCAGCGAGCAACATCTGCAGCGTCATGTTGCCCTCGACGGTGAGATGCCCGAACAGGTTGGCAGACTGCATCAGCATGCCGATGTGGCGGGCCCGCAAGGCCGCACGCACCGCTTCGGGCCGGCGCGACAGGCGTTGACCCATCACGTCGACATGGCCGCCGTCCGGTTCCTCCAGCCCCGCAAGACACGCGAGGAGCGTTGACTTGCCGCTGCCGGAGGGTCCCAGCAACGCCACGAATTCGCCTGCGCACAGTTGCAGTGAGACGCCCCGTAGCGCGGCGGTCTCGTCGTCTCCGCTGTGATAAAACCGGTAGAGTTCGAACGCTTCAAGCCGAGGCAGATCAGCGCCATTGGAACGAATTGGCCATGAGGTCCCATTGATCAGCATTGTCGGCTCCAAACGGTGCAGAGAGGTCGAGCGTAGCGAGTGTGCCGCCGCGATAGATTAAATACCGGTGATGCTCGAGACGAACTTGCTTGTTCGTGACCGGGTTCGGTTCGGAATTCGACGTGTAGGTAAGCAGCACGGCTGCCCCGCTGCGTAGCCATACGTTTTTGATGGCACCGATCCTGATTGCATGCCCGGTCCTGGCGAGTTCGGCGGCTTCGCGCGCAGTAACGGACGATACCGTAGGCGCGCTCGCAGCAGGTGCAACACTGATCTCGACGACGTTGTACTTATCGGCAAAGCGCGTCCCGTCGCGGCGTTCCGTGCGCGCCCAACCTTCGGGCACTTTGAGGGAAAAGCCTGCCGGAGACTGATAGGTTATGAAGACTTGCGTGTCCGGAATGTCGCCCGGCGGATTCTTTTCGGGCGTGGCAGCCTGACCGGTTGTCGCCAAGACGCTTTCGGCGGCTTGCAGCGTGCAGGGCGAGCCGGCGAACGCCAGCATAATGGCCGAGCTCCGCAGTAAGCGCTGACGGGTCAGATGCGGTATCACGATCCCTCCCTGCTTCACATCCGTGCAGCGCGACTCTTCCTGAAGGAAAACGACTGGTTCGCATGCATCGAACTACCTACACCATAGTCCGCGAAGCTTAGGAAACACTTATCTAGCTCCTCCACGTCAGTTGGACGTGGGGCAAGGTTCGGCTATCTGCAGACGTTCACACTGGCCGAGAAGCCAAAGCCGCGTGTCGAAGCGGTAACTCGATCTATAGCAACTTTCTGTTTGTTATGAAGAGCGTCGCATCGCTTTTCGTGTCGCCGCTCGCGAAACCGGCTGTCGAGACCGCATGCTTGAATGGCCGCGTGACCGACTCCTGCCAAGGCGCCTGACCGACAAGTGCTGTGGCGGTTGAATGACTGCGGAAGACTTGCCGCCAGACTCGAAAAGATGGACGACCGCTGGATGACCTGAGAGCCGCCATTGAGGTGACACGCGGTCGAACGTCCAGAGCGGGTGGCGGCGCCCCCTCTCCGGCCGGTTACGGTCAGTGTGATCACCGGTGAGCCCAATAACCTTCGGAGTGCCAAGCCGCAGCACAAGTGATTCTCCTGGCAGACGTACCGGCCATAGCCACAACCCGCCGAACATTGCGTCGTCGGTCTGACATTCAGGCGTCGGGTCCGCCCCCGTATTCGGCCATCCGATTGTCAAAGACAGACGCCCTTCATCGGCCGTAGCGGTCATTCACGAAGGCAGGATTTCGCCCGTCTCACCGACGGTAGTGAAACAAACCTACAGCTATTAAGCTGACGATAAGCTTGGGCCTCTTATCCTGATGATGAACCGAAAGCAATTCGCTCACTTCCTTTTTTGAATGGAGGCCTGACATGTTGCGTCACATTACTGCCACTACCCGAACCGTTCTTGCCATCACCACCCTGACTGCCCTCGTTGCCATCGATCAGGCCGTCACATCAAACCGCATTCCCATAAGTGCGCCCGAGCAGACGCAGACGCAGACGCAGACGACTATAACGAATGACGCCCGGGGATGGCCGATGGACGCGGGCAATGCGCCGCTGTACTCGCTGCAGCTCGCGGTGTTGCTCGAAGGATTCGACTGGCAGGCGCTCAGCGATGCCGCACGATATGCATACGCGAGCACTCCGTAACGTCGAGGAGGGTCGCCGCACGGCGGGCCGTTTTAATTATTTCACGGCATACCCGTCAGTGTATGACGCGCTGTCGTCTGCGCGCGTTCACTGGATTGGCGTTTTCGTCTGTCGGAACTGAATGCGTTGCACCTAGTCAACAGACGATACGCGGCGTCATAAAAAGTTCGTATCTCCCTCGGCACACCGTCGTGTCAGCCAAGCGGTACAAGCCTTCGGTGTAAATCAGGTGCTGCTGGCGATCGAGCAATTCAGTGTTGCTCCAGAATTGCGCGGACTGCAAAGATAGACTCGCTCGGCGGTACCGTGTTGAACGGCGCGTTGATAGACGGTATCGGCGCGCAGTCGGCGACGAATACGCAAGTTGAGGTGACCGCGGGCATTCGCACCCGCTTCCAACCCCCGGCTCTGACAAGACGCGGCTTCCCGCCGCGCTTGCTTGGAATCTTTCACACTCGAAATGCATATGAACCAGAAAAAATTAGTGATCCTGTCGAGTCTCGTTGCAACGCTATCCGCATGCGGTGGCAACGGCTCATCGACGCCCGCCGTCACACCGGCGGCTATACCTGTCCCCGCTTCGGTGACCGCCGCTCAGTCAGGCTACAAGATTTCGGTTTTTGCCAAGGCGCCCGGCACGCTCCTGCCCGACGATCTCGTCCAGCATGGCAGCAACATCTTCGCCATTGCGCAAGACAGTAATGACAATCCGGACGGAACAACCGTCGCCGGTACGTCGCCGCAGAGTCAGGTGATCGAGTACGACCTGAACGGCAATGTCGTCAAGACGTTCAACATACCGGGGCACCCGGACGGCATCATGGAGTTCGATTCGCACACGGTGTGGGTCAGCACCAATGAAGACGCCAACCCGCTTCTGGTCGTTATCGATACTACGGCCAATACCCAGACAACGCTCGCGCCCGACGTTGCGCCGGCACATGGCGGCGGACTCGACGACATGAAGAAGCTCAATGGGGTGGTGTATGTGTCTGCATCGCATCCCACATTGGGAGCCGCTACTGCAGCGGCACCTAAAGGCGTGAGTTCGGTGCCGTCCCTTTACACCGTCACCCTGAATCCGGACAACAAGACGTTCCATCTGACGCCCGCTCTGATGGGCAACGCGACGGCGACGAATATTGGGACGAACACGCAAGTCACGCTTAACACGACCGATCCGGATTCGATGGCGATCGACCCGGCCGGCAACGTGGTGGTCGATAGTCAGGCTGACGCCGAACTCGTGTTCCTGAAAAACCCCGGTGCGAGTCAGTCGGTGAGCGTGTTGCCGCTTACGTTGTCGGGCAACGCTGCACCGGTGGATGACACGCGTTGGGCGCCTTCAGGCAGTTCGTTCATGTTGCTGTCGGACAATAAAACCCAGTTGATCTACCGGATCGATGCAAGCGCCGGCTTTACGGCCGGAACGGCGTACGCCTCCGGCCAAGGCACGCTTTTGCAACTCGACACTTCGACGGGGGCAATGACACCGGTTTACGCTGGAATGGGCTCCCCGCACGGAATGATCTTTGTAGGCCAGTAGCCGGCCCGCTGCTGTCCATTTGGCGCACGCGATGCAGTGCGCTGGATGGACAGCCGACTCGGACCTCCTGTCGTATCAGATGACTCGCTCGAGGCGAGCGCAGCGCTTGGATACGCTTGGGCCATTGCGCGACGCAATCGGGTATCGATTCAAGGAACTCGACCGCCTGCTCCGAGTGGGCTCCGGTCTCCGGTCTCAACTTCCGCTCGTGAGCATCCCTTCACCAAGCGCGGGACAAGATGGCTTGCGAACCTCCGCAAAGGCCGATGAAGGAGCGCTCGTCTTTGACAAGCGGACGCCCGGTTACCGGGGCGGAGCCGACGCCTGAACGTCCGACCGACGACGCATGTGAACGACGGGTTCTGGCCGATGCCGTTGAAAAAGTCGGCGACGGTCTACATAGCGAGGTTTTCATGGGTCGCTTTACCCTTAACCGGGGCCCGCGAACGGCTTGTAGACCGATCTGAGAGGTCGATTTTCTGGCCGGCGGTGCGCTAGCCATCTGCCGAGACTTTTTCAAATGTGAGGGACTTCCCCGTCCCGGTGCGACGCTGAAGTCGCAGGCATCAAGTGCCATGATTGAGGTGCCATCCATCAATCGGAACAGGAGGGGGAAGTCATGGACCAGCTTACTACCGTCGGCATTGACCTGGCAAAGGACATCTTCGCGGTCTGCGTGCTTGATGCTACCGGTGCCGTGTTGCAGCGACGCGTGCTGCGACGTGAAGCATTCATGCGGTGGGCTGAGCAACTGCCTCGGTGCCGCGTGGCAATGGAGGCCTGCGGCTCCTCTCACCACTGGGGACGCTGGTTTTCCGCCCGCGGTCATATCGCTCGCCTCATTCCAGCCGAATTCGTCAAGCCTTTCCGGCCCGGCGGCAAGAACGACGCAGCCGATGCTGAAGCAATCGCTGTCGCCGCACGGCAGCCAACCATGCGCTTTGTGGCAATCAAGTCTGTCGACCAGCAGGCCATTCTCGCCTGGCACAGCGTACGTCAAGGCTGGCAGGAGGAACGTACCTCGCTGCTTAATCGCACGCGCGGATTGCTGGCTGAATTTGGCGTGGTGATTGCACGTTCAGCAGACCGCTTTCTTGGCGCGTTGCCCACATTGATCGACGACGTCAGACTGCCTGATCCGGTGCACTGCATGTTGCTCGAGGTGCGCGAACAACTGGTCGCGCTGAACCTGAGGCTTGCTCGCTGCGACCAGCAGATCGCCGCTCACGCCAGAAACAGCGATGTCGCCAAACGCGCCGGCGAACTGCTCGGCGTCGGTCCGGTAACATCGAGTGCGCTGGCCGCCACGGTGCCCGATGCGAAGGTCTTCAGAAACGGGCGGCAGTTCGGCGCCTGGCTGGGCCTGACGCCGCGACAGCACAGCTCAGGAGGCAAGACGCGGCTTGGACATATCAGTTTGCGCGGCAACGTCTATCTGCGCACGCTGCTCGTTCAGGGCGCCCGAAGTACGTTGCAGTCGGCGCTGCGTGCGGACCCCACGCACGCAAGCCGGCTACAACGGTGGATCAGACAGCTCCACGAACGCAAGGGATATCACAAGACGCTGATTGCGATTGCCAACAAGCATGCCCGGATGTTGTGGGCGATGCTTGCAAAAAACGAACGTTACGATGCCGACGCGTGGCAACGCCATCCGGTACATCCGCCGTTACCACCCGCTACAGCATGACCCGGTTAGCCTGAGATTCAACTACTGCTCGACGCGATAGCAAGACGAGGTCGGACCGAACGGGAGAAGAACCCGACGATTCTGTTGGCGAGTCATTACCGCATGAGGCCTGGCGCCTCATGCCTGTTCGCCGGTTTTCAAATAGGGTTCTCCTGTGCGGCTCATATCGTGGCCCGCCCGATACGTCTCGGGCAACAAGGCCGTTTGCAAAGACGCAGTCTGTTCCTGGTATTGCTTCGAAGCGCGAGCCTGAGCTGACAAAGGAGAAATGACATGGCTGCCCAACCAACTGGACCACCAGCACGTCGGTGCCGTGCATTTGCCGGCGCCAACCAATCTCACCCCGATCTTGACTTTCGAGGGAAGTCCTTGCAAACAGCATCGACCCGCAACTGCCCTTCACCCTTAGATATCGAACGTCCATTTCTCGGCGTGCTGCGGACGCTCGCTGATCGCGGGCAGAATGACCGCCAACGTCGCGCAAATTCGCTTCCGGCAATGTTGATGATCACCTTGGGCCTTCGTTGATCATACGATTGACCTGAGTCCAAAACGGGGCATCCCCTACTCATCGCATTTCCAGCTGTGGGCCGCCGTTCCCGAGAACATTTATATGGCGACAGCCAATCCATTCTGCATACCTGGCTGCTAGTCTTTTTCATAGTAAGGTCCGAGACGTAGTCATTGTCGCCTCCCACCGCAGGTCTCACCAATCACGGCGCCGGACCAGGCGTATGTCCTCAACCTTTGATTGGAAGCCATACGCAGCCGATTCGGCACCGCCGGTGGCGAGCGCGGGGCGTAGCCGGGGGAACGCTCATGAGCAAGAAATCCCTGTCCGACGATGTCGGCGACTAAAACGAAACGTCCGAAGGAACGCTGGCGGCATTGACGATGCGGATCAGCACATTCGTCCGCGAGGCGACACTCGATAGCCGCTACGCTGCGAAGCTGATCAAGCGGGTCAAGAGCGAGGCGGAAATCATTTCAGACTGCCGCAAGACTACGAAGCCCGGTCAGAAGGTGCTGAAAAAGGCTTTCGATGCAGTCGATGCGGAATTGCGCGACCACGATGCGGGGCTGCGGTCACAGCCAAGGCTGCCTTGCGCTCGACAGACGACGCGACTGATGCTAGGGAGTCGAGGTAGAAGCCAAGGCAAACAAGCGCTGGCTCATCGAACAGTTGCGCTGGTTCTCAGGCCGTGCACTCATCGGCCGGTCGCCGTCTTTCGCCGCGACAAACTGGGATTACGCGCTGCAGGAGCGACACGCTCGTTCACTTCCCGGTGCCCTTGACAGATCAATTTCGTGTCCAGCAATCCCTTGATCGACGAGGCAGGACCGCCACAGACGCAGGGCGCGCGGTCGTCAAGAACGGTTAGAAATGGCATTCGGAAACGAAACATGCGGAGCAAGTTTGAGCGGCGCTGGCTCGGCGGCGAGTGCCACCGCATGTCATGCCGCTTCGTGTCTCTCGCCGTTGGCCTGAGCGCGAGTTTCTGTCTCTATGCGCCTCCTCCATCGCCCGCAGCGCCGCGTTGGCCGTGACCAGCCAGTCACCTTGTCGTGGGGGCCTCACCGACGCTGACTCTCTTATGGCTGGAGACAAGGCATTCAGCCCAAGGCGGTCACGGCCGGTAACGCCCTTTCCCGTTCATCGCTGCCTAACCTTCGCGATAGTGCCTCTCGAAAGCTTGCTGCATGCGCTTTAAAAGATAAACGTACGGGGCTACATCAGAGGTAAGCACGCACTGTGAGGCGGCCAGGTTCACTGTAGTGGTCAACTAATTTCGGACAGGCAGATAGGTTCTTTCGCTGTCGGTTTCGCCTCGTAGGCGGCGGGCGACAGATAGCCCAGCGTGGAGTGCAAGCGCACCGGATTGTAGAAAGCGACGATGTACTGGTTGATATCGCGTCGAGCCTCATCGTGGTTGGCGTACTGACGCTGCCACACGCGCTCCATTTTCAGGTTCAGGAAGAATCTTTCCATCACCGAATTGTCCCAACAATTTCCCTTGCGGCTCATGCTGCAAACCACGTGATGCTGCTTCAGCAAGGACTGGTACTCATCGCTTGCATACTGGCTGCCCCTATCCGAATGCAAAACCAGTCCCGGCGCTGGCCGGCGCTGCTGCAGCGCCATCGTCAATGCCGACATGACCAGTCCAGCCGGCATAGTCGGTGCCATTGACCAGCCGACGACCCTGCGCGAGTAAAGGTCCAGCACGACAGCCAGATAGAGCCAGCCCTTCGCCGTGCGGACATACGTGATGTCCGAAACCCATGCGCGATTCGGCTCGGCCACGTCAAACTGGCGGTCGAGCACGTTCTCTGCCACAGGTAGCGTGTGCCTGCTGTCGGTGGTCGAGACGAACTTGCGCTTCCAGCTCGTGCGCAGGCTCGCTTCGCGCATCACCGTACGCACCCGGTAACGACCGATTCGTAGTCCTTGCTCCCGCAGTGCATGCATCACGCGGCGACTACCATAGCTCGCGCCGCTTGCGGCGAATGCTGCCTTGACGTGGGTCTGTTCCTGTAGCCTCTTCGCGCTCGGCGCGGCGCTCCGGTGCGCATAGTAGCCAGAGCGGCTCACCTGCAAAAGCCGGCATGCGTGGCTGACCGATACGGCCTCCTGTTGCAAATGAGTTACCAC